>SOJU01000208.1 GCA_004376465.1 Anaerolineales bacterium
ATCGGCAACTGGCATATGACTCAGCAAGCGTTCGAACGCTTCTGTGAACTTCCTGCGGACCTACGCGCCTTCTTCAGCTCACCTGAAAACGAACCTTATCTCAAGATGGCAGAACGGCTGTCAAAGCTTGATCTGTACGCCTTGCAGAGAGTCGCTCAGGCGTTTGATGATCTAATCCAATGACGCAAGGTCCGGATTCGCCTGAGAAACTCTCCCGGGACGCGCTCGACGCCTATCAGCTCGAAGCGTATGAGGATGCCGTCCAAGGCTTTCAGGCTGCAAACCGAGGCTTCCTCGATCGCGGTGACGAAATAAATGCAGCAGAAGCCGCCAACAATCTCTCCGTTGTCCTGCTCAAGATGGACCGGGCGCGCGAGGCTTTAGACGCTGTGAAGGAGACCCCTGAAATCTTCCAGCGCGCAGGCAACAGCCAGATGGAAGCAATGGCTTTGGGCAACCTGGCTGCAGCACTTGAAGCCACTGGAGAGGTCAAGAAAGCGGAGGAATGTTATCTCCAGGCTCTCACGCGCCTGGATGAGAGTGACGATAAAGAAACACGATCCTACATCCTTCAAGCGCTCTCAAGGCTCCAATTACGCGGCGGCAAGCCTTTTGATGCCCTCACAAGTATGCAAGGAGCGCTCGATTCGCAGCCGCGCCTTAGTTGGCGCGATCGTGTCCTTCGCAGACTCTTCGACATACCCGGACGACTCCTCGGTCGGGGATCCTAATCCACCCCTCAGAGAGTTAGGACGCGATGCAATCGCAATCATCATGGACAGTCCGGCAGACGCAGTCTAGCGATCGAGACCTAATCTCTTCCCTGTTGACAAACGCATCTCACAAACACATCCACTTCGACTGGTTGAACGTTCTAGACCTGTTAGATGAAGCGCCTTTTCTCATTGCCCTCAACAAAGATGGACCAGTGGCTTGCCTTGCTTGCCAGCCTGATCCCCCACAGGTCGCCTGGATACGCCTCTTCGCCGTATTGAAAGATGTTCCAAAATACCCGGTGTGGGACCGCCTCTGGAAGGCGGCTGCAGAGGACGCTGTAAAGCTCGGCGCATCGCAGGCGGTGGCACTCGCCACACAGGATTGGTTCATTCCCTTCCTCAAAGAATTCGGCTTTATAGAGACGAACAAGGTCATCTTTTTCAAGTGGGATGGAGACCCGCTTCCAAATATCCAGGAGCCTGGGTTTAAGCTTAGAAAGATGGCCTCGGAAGATCTCCCCGCAGTCGCTCTCGTAGACCAGGGCGCTTTCGATCCCGTCTGGGCTCTTTCCCTGCGATCACTCCGCACCGCCTACCGTCTCTCCTCATTGGCAACGGTCATATTAAAAGGAGACCGGATTGTCGCTTATCAAATGAGCACATCATCCGCGCTGGGTGCCCATATTGCCCGCCTGGCCGTCCACCCCGACCTGCAGGGAATGGGCTGTGGGAAAACTCTCATCGCCAACGTTCTACATGGTTTTTCTCAGCGCGGGATAGAGCAAGTGACCGTGAATACACAAGCGGATAACCTCCGCAGCCAGCAGCTCTATCGCTCCCTCGGTTTTCAACCCACAGGCCAGCGTTTCTCTCTCCTTGAAACCAAACTCCCTTAGCTCAGTAATCGAAGTAGCACTTCTCTGCTTAATTCTTTTTCATTCGAGTCATCGTCTAGAGTCGATAGTTATCTGTCTACATCGCTTCTTCAAAATAGTAAGTCAGGAAGCTCTGCTTCCGGTCATAGGCGCAGCCTGCGCTTAGATGTCTGCGCATATGAACGAAGAGATAGACCAATGAAGAGTTTATTAATCGCTTTCTCGTTTCTTCCCCCTAATTGTCCCCCAATGCCTCCTCCGCTCTGGTTCGGGGATGCACGCGAGGGGACTGTGGGGGACTTATCATCCCGAGCTTGTCGAGGGACCACTCCCCTCGCGAAGCACTCAGAGCGCAGCGTGGAGCACACCCCCCGGATCACCTTGAACTCATTTCGAGTCGCTCTTCCCCCAATGAAACGCAAACCATAGCAGATTGGACAGAGCCCGGCCTTGCTAGTTGGACCCTCATGGCATCGCAAGGGTAGCCATTCGGAAGGGGGTGCGGGGGACGTGGTGGCTGTAGTCGGCCTCTACCATTTATTAATGATGTGTAGCTCGGTACCGTATCTCTGTTTGATCATCCACGCAATTAGGAGGAGAACCTTATATAGCAAACCCTGGCTGATTAGAACAGAAGCTGCATCTCTCCAGACTATACTGTCAAGTCCAAAGAAGCGAATATGTAGACTTTTATGACCTGCTATGGTATGTTTTGGAAATATTTAATATTGGAGGGAACATGGGAAAAAGGGAAGAAATTCGCGAAAAACGTCAGCGTGAACAACGGAGGAACCTTGTCGTTGGCATGCTTGTTATAGCAGGGGTCGTGATCCTCATCACCGCAATGGTTATCTTCCGTTCACAAGCCCAGATTCAAAGCATCATCACTCCAACGGCCATTGATTTCCCACAGGGTGAGGGCCTGGCGATGGGAGATCCAAATGCGCCAGTGGTCATCGAGGAATTCTCTGATTTCCAATGTCCGGCCTGTCAGTTCTTCCACGAAGAAACACTTGAGCAGGTCGTCGATGAGTATGTCAGGACAGGGGAGGTTTATTACATCTTCCGACCTTTCCCATTCATCGGTAAAGAATCGCAGGCAGCGGCTCTCGGAGGTTACTGCGCTGCGGAACAAGGGCTCTTCTGGGAATATTCCAATATCGTCTTTGCCAATCAGATCGGTGAGAACGCGGGAAGTTTTACCTCCGCACGATTGGAAGCGATGGCGGATATCATCGGGTTGGACGCCGACTTCGCTAAATGTTTGTCTGAAGGACGCTATCAAGACCTGGTTGACGCCGATTTTCAAGCTGCTCAGGACGCGGGGGTCGATTCAACACCCAGCTTTCTTATCAATGGTGCGCTTTTATCCGGCGCTCTTCCATTTGAAACTTTCCAGGGCTATATCGAACAAGCTCTCTTAGAGAATTAAGTGCCAACCCTCTGAAAGATCGAGCGGGTGCCCGGCATTGTGCCGGCACCCGTTTTTTGATTAATTATCATGTCGGATCGCTGTGCAGCCCACATGCGGCATGATTATCCCTTCGGCGCTACTTCTCAATACATCAAACCGAAGAATCGCAGGACGACCACCGCCAACGGTGTGATTACGAGTGCTGGCAAGATATTCGCCGTTCGTATCGGTCGCAACTCAAGCAGAGTCCCGATCGCCAAACCGATAAGCAGCACCCCACCCACGACCGAAAGCTCCGCCAGCATCACTGGATCGAAAAAACCTTCGATGGTAGCCGCGGCCAGCGTCAAGCCCCCCTGGTAAAAGAGGATGATCACCGTCGAGAACAGCACTCCAACGCCAAAGCTAGACGCTAGCGCAAGAGATGCAAAACCATCCATAACCGACTTTATTGCCAGCAATTCGTAATTTCCCGTCAGACCGTCCTGGAGCGATCCCAGGATGGTCATTGGGCCAACGCAGAAAAGCAGGCTGGCGGAGACAAACCCGCGGATGAAACGACTGCTCTGGGTGACCTCCCCCGAACCACTCGCGAAGCGTTTCTCGAGATAGGCGCCCAGCGACTTCAACCGCGCTTCCAGGCGCCACCATTCCCCGAGTATCACGCCGATAAGCAAGCCAATTAGAGGCAGAAGGATGTTCTCCCCCTCTACGCTAGTACCGCGGATGAATAACTCGGCGCCGATCGCAAGCGTGAAGACCCCCAATACATTGATCACACCCTCACGAATCCGCTCAGGAAAACGGGCGCCGAACAGGAGCCCGGCGGCGCTGCCGATTAGAACCGCGACAATGTTAATCCATGTCCCAGTCATCATTCGCTCGATTTAGCGATCGTGGGTTTTTCTACGCCCGCGGTCTCGTT
>SOJU01000022.1 GCA_004376465.1 Anaerolineales bacterium
TGAGATGGAACACAAGCCACCAGCAAACCATCGTCGTCCACCAAGGCAACCCAAAGGGGGTCCGGGAGCTCCTCGGCTATTGTTTCTAATACACGTATCAACTCCGATTGTCTTGTGACCATATCCACTCCCATTAGCTTTCGGTTTCGACAGACACTACATTATCGCCAATGACGTCTCTTGACAAGCTGTAACACGATCTCGAATGAACCCCATATAAGTTTGCCTTGAAACCCCTTTAGGATACAATTTCGAAACAATGGAAAAAGTATCCCTCCATAGGCGCCCCTTCTTTATATTGTTTGTCAGTACGCTGCTTACGGTCGCCCTTACCGTGTTTCTCCTTGGCCGGGTCGCGGACCCTCAACTTCCGCGGTTGGTATCTACGCTCGTCCTGCTCCTGGCAATCCCGGCGCTCATCAGTTTGATTGCTTTCACGATACGATTCGCAATTTCCTCTACAGCCGGTCCCAGAACAACCCTGCTTGCAGCGTTAAGACTGATCATTCTCCTCGCCTGGCTAGCGGCTCACATTGAATTTGTCAGCCCTGGAGAGGAAACAATAGCCCTGCGTTCCGTTCTAATTCTACTAGACTTAGCCCTGATAACATTAATCCCATTCCTCGCACTTACGTCTCAATTCATCCTGCCTGTCGGTTCCATCCAAGAACGGCTTGATGCCTTTCTCCGTCTACTTGGGCATGCTCTGGGCGAACGTGGACCGGTCTCCTTCGTTCGAGACGGAGCCGTTATCGAGGCCATCGGCGAGCGCACCCGAAGAGGCTCCGGTGTCATCCTCATCGATTACGCAAGCGCAGCGGTCTTTAGAACAGATACGGCGTTCACTCGGGCTGCTGGACCTGGAATCGTATTCACAGAACCTGGTGAATGGCTGGCGGAGGCCGTCGACCTACGTCGTCAGGAAGTAAATATCCAGGGTTCAACCCCCGCAACTGGAAAGGATACCTCCCCAGAGAGCCTCAATTCGATGGCAGTCACACAAGATGGAATTCCCGTATCCGCGGATCTGTCCATCACCTTTATGATCGACCCTGGCCACCTGCTTGAACCGCGGGAAGGACGAACGGCTGATGCACCTCCCTACGAGGTCAACCTGGATGCGATTGAGCGTGCCGTCTATGGGCATGCATTCGGCGAGTACGAGGATGTCTCATGGAAGGATATGGCGCTGCTTCTCTTTATTGACCTCTGGCGTGAGGAAATGAAGCAATGGACCCTCAACGCCCTGATTGAGGCAGATAAAATTCAGATTCCCCCGCTGAAGCGAATCGCTAGCGCCATATTCGCGCGGCTTGCTCTTTCATCGGAAACTGCTCCAGCAGCGCAAGAAGGAGAAGGTCCAGATGCACCCCGCGAGTTAGAGATTCTCATCTCGCGCGGTATCCGCGTGCTTGACTTAAAAGTGACAGATTTGCAGCTGCCACCGGAAATTCAAAATGAACGCAATTTACAATGGCGCGAATCATGGGCAGGCGAAGTCCAGGAAGCCCTGCGGGAAGCGACAGAAAGACTTCGCAAAAATCGCAATCTGGGTGAAGCAGAAGTAAATGACCTTTTATTCCATGAATTAACTTCCACACTCCGCGACCAACTCGAAACGGGTAAGCATCCAAGTTTAACGGAAACAGTGGCGCTGGTTCTCACAGATGCAGTCAACCTTTATGGGCAAAGCGAGTTGCTGCCCGAGAGCAGCGGGATGTTACATGAACTGGACCAAATCGCGAGCAGACTCACGGGTAGGGATTAGGGAGCGTCATACGGATGGATAGTGGCATGAAGAGCTCTGCCTCAGACCGACTACTTGAAATATCAAAAGCGACCTCGCGGAGCGCTGTCCAACTCATTCTAGGGAGAGATCTCACCGCATCAATGATCCGCCTCTTCCTAACGGGTACTTTTTTTACCTTGTTCTGGTTAGTGCTGATCGTCGCCTTCGACTTCCCCGGCCAAATCCCATTCCTCTTGCTCCAGTCACTGCCGCCTTTCCTTTACCCCATTCTCAACATCATAACCACATTCCTGAATCCACAGGTCCTTCTTTATCTCATTCCAGTTTTATTCGGTCTTACCATCGGGATCATCTTGAGCAGCAGATACCTGGCCGGTCTTTTTGAGCTCGAATCGCTCTGGATCGGAATCCACTACCTTCTCGCCTCCTTCTTCGGATGGAACTACCCTCGCCTGAAGATCGATCGGGGGGATCTAGACCAGCTCAATCCCACAAACCCGATCAAGCGAATTGGTGGACCCGGATTCATCCAGACCCACCTTGGTTACGCAGCAACATCAGAGGCCATCGACGGCATGCCCAGGGTGTACGGTCTGGCGATGGACGAGATCGATCCAGCCCAAACCGAGGTTGATTCTTCAACACCAACTCGAACGCGTTCCACGTACTTCATCCAGGGATTTGAACGTTTACGTGGAGTCGTCGACCTGCGGGATCGCTTGGTGAAGGTCGATGAAATCCGCGCCGCAACTCGCGATGGGGTTTTGGCTTATGCGCGTGATGCACAAATGCTTTTCAGAGTCTACAGTGCTGAAAAAGAACGGAGCTTAAAATCCCCTTACCCATTCACCGAGGA
Source organism: Anaerolineales bacterium (assembly GCA_004376465.1). GTDB lineage: Bacteria > Chloroflexota > Anaerolineae > Anaerolineales > E44-bin32 > E44-bin32. The sequence continues at coordinate 2,607 of SOJU01000022.1, forward strand.
GAGCGTTCGTCGAATTGTCTATGGCCAACCGGTCGTGGAAGGGAAGAGGCGCAGCCCGGATCAGGCACTGGCGTATGTCCTTCGCCACGAGATGATTGATTTCATCGCTCGCCATACCCTTGAAGAATTCCTTGCTCTGCAGCCCTATCGTTCTACGGTGAAACAACAAACTGAGCAGGGAACAGCACTTGAAAATTTCAAGAACGTCCACATCCCTCGCCGGGAATTGACCGAGCATTTCCACACCGAGGTATTAAGAGAACGGTTACGAAAGCAAGGCTTAGAGCTGGTTTGGGTAGGTGTTGGAACCTGGGAGATCCCGGTGAGCACCCAGGAAGATGGGGGCGGTCAATTTAGTCCGGGTCATACACTGATGACAACCTGGCGTGATCACCAACGCGTACAATTATATAGATCCCCCGAGTACATCGAGCGCCAACGGACTCTCCGAAATCGGGAAGTCGCATCAGAACTTCTTCAATCCTGGATCCAGACATGGCGCCATGGAGACCTCCCTGTGGAGCACAGGAGCTACGAACTCCTGGCAAGGGTCTTCAACCAACTCCAACGGATGGAGAAACGCCTGGAGATCGATACTGGCGGTGAATGTGAGCCGGAGCTCCAACGTGCCCTGGAATATATTAAGGGGATACTTGAACCGAAGATCCTCGGAGACGATGCTTGATGAGTGCGACGCCAACGAGCGAAGGATCAGTGCTTGTTATCGACTCCACTTAGGCATGGATGACATGCGCCTGGCTACCGCCATCCTTCCGCAATATTTGCGTGAACGCCGAGAGTTGTTTAAGCGAACTTCTTCCAGTCATTATTGATGCTAATATCCCCGAGAAAACACTTCGAACCGCTTTACGATGAGCTAAGATGATGCCGTCAATACCTGAATGGCTGACCCTTCACCCTGAAGTCTCAAACGCCCTCGTCGAAGGCAAGGCGATCGTGGCGCTTGAATCAACCGTGGTCACTCACGGACTCCCACGACCAGTCAATTTTGAACTCGCCCGACAGATGGAAAAGGAAATTCGCCAGGTTGGCGCGGTTCCAGCAACAACGGCATTGTTGAAGGGCGAAATTCACATCGGTTTATCAGAAAAGGATCTAGAGCGGCTTGCTTTGGATACCGATACCGTAAAAATCAGCGTACGAGATATTGGTCCAGCACGAGTGTCGCGCGTCAGTGGCGGCACGACTGTAGCAGGGACGATGTTCTTAGCAAATAAAGCCGGTATTCCGGTGTTCGCTACAGGCGGGATCGGCGGAGTCCACCACGGACCGAGCGGAGATATATCAGCCGACTTAA
>SOJU01000297.1 GCA_004376465.1 Anaerolineales bacterium
GTGGCTCAACGAGAGGCCGATGAGCGTAACGATCTGGAAACGGCGAAAGAGATGATTTACTTTAGGCGATGCCCCACGAACTAAAAATAGCGTGATCTTCATGACGATGTAGCCAACGATTAAGCCGGCGATGGGTGAGAGAAATAATGCAATCATAATTATTAACAACCCCGAAGTGTTTATCACCGCAATGGAGCGACTGTGCATCAGGGCAGCGCCGAGGAGCCCGCCAAGAAGGGCGTGCGAAGATGATGAAGGGATGCCGAAATACCAGGTTATCAGATTCCAGATGATCCCGGAAATAATAGCGGCCATAATCACGTTCATGGTAATCGCGCTGACATCCAGGAGTTCATCCCCGATGGTTGTGGCCACAGCGACTCCGAATAGGAAGGGGGCTATGAAATGAGAGATCGCGGCCAGGATCAGCGCTACGCGTGGGGGCAGGGCGCGCGAGAATATGACAGTTGCGACGATGTTCGAGCTATCGTGAAATCCGTTTATAAAATCAAAGACGACAGCTAGAGCGATAAATACGATTAATATCGTTGACATGCTGTTTTCAATCATGTGAAAAGCTTATCAGTGTTAGATGGTTTTCGTCAACGTGCAGATTATCTATCGGTGTAATTTTCACCGAGGTAATGGATGGTAAGTATCGTCAGGCTTATCAATATTCCCGGGATGATGGTCAGCCAAGGCGCTTGAATAAGATGCATTCGGCCGCTATTCAGCATCGCTCCCCATTCTGGCACAGATGGGTCGCCGGATAAGCCCAGGAAGGTCAGCGTGGTTGTTCCCATGAATGCCCAGGCGAAATGAGTCGTGGCGAGAGAGAGTAACTGCGGAGCTGCGTTAGGGAGTAAGTGAGAGAGTGCAATACGTGTTCGGCTTGCGCCGAGGGCATAGGCGGCATCGATATATCCCATTTTATTTATTCCTAGAAAGATACTCCTGCTAAGTCGGACAAAGCCAGGAATTCCCCCCAATCCAACGGCGATCACAACAGTAGGGATTCCCGGACCAAAGCCGGCGACTAATAGCATAGCAAGGAGAAGTCCGGGAATTGCCAGTGCGGCGTTGGTGAGTGCAAGGATGAGGCGATCTGATATTCCACCAACCACAATAGCAGTGAGGCTGACGGTGGTTCCGATAAAAACAGTGAGTAGCGTTGCCAGCAGGGGAATAGAGAGACTGAGCCGAGCTCCATACGTGACCCGAGCGAAGAAATCTCTCCCCAAGGCATCCGTCCCTAAAGGTGGATGGTCTTGCGGGGATTGAAGCGGTTTACCGATCGGCATATAGGGATCAGCGGAAGCGATTATGGGCGCAATGAGCGCTATTAGGACCATCGCCGCGAGCCAGAGAATGCACAGAGTCTTCAACCCGTGAGATCTCATTCGGCTCTCCGCAATCGGGGATCAATTATGAGCGTGAGAAGATCAGCGAACACATGGCTGAGGGTATACAAAATTGCTGCAAGCGCGACGAGACCAAGAGTGACGGGATAATCTCCATCCAGGATCGATTTCACAAGGAGCCGTCCAAGGCCGGGGCGAGAGAAGACAGTCTCCGTAACGACGGTTCCTGAGAATAAAAATGCAGCTTCGAGAGCAATAAGGGAAATGACGGGCGCTAGGGATGGTCTTAGTGCGTGTCGAAGTAATCGGAAGCCGCGTTGGATTCCGCGTGCCCGCGCCGCTAGTATGTATGGAGAGCGAAGGCTCTCTGACAAGCCGCTGTGGATCACGCGGGCGATTGGACCGGAAGAAGCGAAACCCAACACCAGCGCTGGTAGGAGAAGCCTGATGAACAGCTCATTGGAAGAGATGAGTCCTTGCTGGAGATTTCCAACGATGAGCAGGGAAAGGATGCCTGTAAAGGCGACAGGGATTGATGTGGCCAAAGCCGCTATTACCGCGGCGATCATTCCGGATGGTCTTTTTTTCACCCAAGCGGCAGTAATTCCGAGGGTGAAACCGAAAATTAATGCAATGATGAGCCCGCTAATGGCAAGAGCGGCTGTTGAAGGGAATTGCTCGAGGATGATTTGTGAAACGGAACGATGTGTGTAAAGTGACCTCCCCAGATTTCCCTGAAGGAGGTTTGCAAGAAATCTGAGGTACTGAAGCCAGAGTGGTGCGTTTAAGCCAAGCGAAATTCGAATCTCTTCCGCTTGCTCAGGTGAGGCAAGCCCCTGCGATAAAAGGCTCGCGACCGGATCGCCGGAGGCAAACCGCAGAGCGAAAAAGGCAAAGGTAACAGCAGCCCAGGCCGTGCCGACACCTTCAAGAAGACGTCGGATTACGGCGAGGATAGCTGTATGTCGATGAGATTTGGAAACCATCCCTGCGCTGAGAATTTCAAGCCCTCAATTCGCTGGTGCACGACGACCAGGTTGACATAGTCCCTTATCGGGAGGACAAGTGCGTTGTCGGCAATTGCTTGGATGACCTGATTATACAGTTCCACTCGGCGATCAGGGGCCAGCGAGGCACGAGCGGCTTCATCAAGCATCCGGTCGATTTCATGGTCAGAGAAACCCGTCCAATTATAGAAACCATCGCTTGCGTAGAAGGAACGCAATAAATCCGGGTCTGTTCCGAAGAAGTTAATCCCGATAGCGTGGTAGTCACCGCTGGATTGGACCTCTTTGAGCGGACCAAATCCGGGTGCTATGGTCAGTTCAACGTCGATGCCAATATTCTCCCAGCCGGCTTTCAACAATTGCGCGACCTCAGAATTCGATCCCCAGGTTGGGGCAATAAGCTTGATTACAAGCGGTTCGCCGTCACGTTTCCGATATGGTTCTTGACTCTCAAAAATCCAACCTGCCTCCTCGAGAAGTTTGCGGGCACCCTCGGGGTTGTGCATGGACGGTGGAAGCTCCGATATCCTTTCGAATCCAGCCTGGGAGAGAGGACTGTTGCTAATCGGCGAGTGACTCCCAAAGACGGTGAGGACAATTGATTTCTTATCGACAGCTAGAAGTAATGCTTGCCGAACCCGAAGATCATCCGTCGGCGACGCAGTGGTGTTGAAAAAAAACTGCAAAGGTTGGCCGGGGATGGCAACAGGCGATAGCGAAAAATCTGCGCTGGAAGCGAGACGGTCGGCTTCATGCGGCGGTATCTCGCCCAAGACATCTACTTCGCGTCTTTCCAAAGCGAAAGCGCGTGAGGCTGCATCTTCATAGAAAGTGAAAACGATCCGCTCCACCGAAGCTTTTGTGTTGTTATAGATTGAAGGACCCCAGGCGTAATCTGGATTACGTTCTAGCGTGATGTGATCGTTAGGGATGTATTCGATAAAGCGATACGGTCCTGTCCCCACCTGGTGGAATTGATATTCGGAGGCCCCCCATTGCTTCAAAGCGGTCGGTGAGGCCATGCCAAGATAGACCTGAGAAAGGGAGTCCAACAATGGCGCAAACGGTTCGTCGAGGACAAATGTAATTGTATGCTCGTCCAGAATTTCCGTCTGATTGAGTGGGCCGAGCATCGTTGCGGCCTTCTGTGAATGGTTATCCGGGTTGAGGATGTAGTCGAGGTTGTCTTGAACAGCCTGTGTGTTGAAGGGTGTGCCATCATGGAAACGGACATCTTTCCGAAGGTAAAAGGTATATCGAAGACCATCGTTGGAAATCTCCCAGCGCTCCGCTAGCCCGGGGACAGACTCCCCACTTTCCGGGTCGAGGAAAACAAGCGTGTCATACACTGAACTCAGAGGAATACCGAGCTCAGCGGATGCGTTTAAGTGAGGGTCTATTCCCGATGGTGGTAATGTCAGGCCGTAGTTAAGTGTTGGCGTCGTGTCGGATGACGGTTGACAAGCGCTCGCCAAGCTGGAAACAGTTAGAACAAAGAAGATCAGTATGGTTATATTTATTTTCATGATTGAC
>SOJU01000164.1 GCA_004376465.1 Anaerolineales bacterium
TGTGAGATGGAAGAGAAAGCAAATCATGATCTGAAGAACCTGGCCTATGCGCCCGATATACCGGATTTAACTTTCCGGGGCTATTCAGGTCCACAGGAACATGAATGGATCGCTGCTGTCATCCAGCGCTGCCTAGATGCGGATGGCGTGTCTGAAGTCATCACTGCCGACGACATCGCGCGCAGGTTCGCCCACATGCAGAACTTCGATCCAACTCAGGATGTTCTGCTCGTGGAAATCCAAGGGGATTTAATTGGCTACGCACGGATGAATTGGCTCCGTGAGTCAAACGGCGATGTCATCTTTCGGCACCATGGATGCGTCATCCCTGAATGGAGGCGAAAGGGGATCGGGTCAACCTTGCTGCATTACACTGAGGACCATTTAAAAGGTCTGGCAAACCACACCCCGAAAGATGGCCTGCGTTTTTTGGAAATTTACCTGGCAGACACCGAGAGCGATACGCAGGATCTGGTGAAAAATGCGGGCTACCAACCTATCCGTTATTTTTTTGAGATGGTACGCCCACTTGATGCTGATATCCCTGAAATTGGAATGCCAGAGGGTCTCGAGATCCTTCCTGTTAATCCGAATCAGTACCGGACCGTTTTCGATGCCGCCGACGAAGCCTTTGAAGACCATTGGGGGCACATCCCAGCGACGGACGCTGAATATCAGTGGTGGGTTGAAAGCCCAGACTTTCAACCCGAGCGCTGGAAAGTCGCGTGGGACAATGGCCAGGTTGCAGGCATGGTTTTGAACTATATCAAGGCCGAGGAAAATGAACGCTTCAACCGGAAACGCTGTTATACGGAAGACATCAGCGTTCGTCGCCCATGGCGCCGACGCGGTCTAGCCCGGTCGTTATTGGCACAAAGCCTGCAGATGTTTAAAGATGAGGGCATGGAGGAAGCTGCGCTGGGTGTGGATACCGACAACCTTAGCGGCGCCTTGGCCTTATATGAAGATCTTGGATTTCAAACCAACAAGCTATGGACGGCCTATCGCAAGCTGATGGCCTAAACGAAGTGTGAACATCGAGAGGCACGCTCTCGAGAAATATCGATGGAGAAGAAGATGGATGAACAGACTTTCAACAAACTCGCTAACGCGGGCTACACGATCCGCCCGGCAAGTCTGGGTGACATCAAGGGGACGGTAGAGATGTTTAACCTGTGTTCAAAGGCGATGATCGGTGCTCCCGAGTTTACAGAGGAACGCTACATGAAGGAATGGCAGATGCCGAACTTCGATCTTCAACACGATACCAGACTCGTGATAACCTCAACAGGACAAATCGTCGGTTGCATTGAGGTGTGGGACGTATGGGAGCCGCCCGTCCACCCCTGGATGTGGGGGCGCGTCCATCCAGAGTGGGAAGGCAAGGGCATTGGCACAGCGATGATGGGTTGGGCTCTGGAACGCGCCCGCGAGGCAATACCCCGCGCTCCCAAAGAAGCGCGCGTCTCGGCGCGCGCCGGAACTGTAAATACGTTCTCACCAGCGAAGGAATTGCTTCAGAATATGGGTATGAAAACCATCCGCTACGGATGGGACATGTTGCTCGACCTTACCGAAGAACCCCCCGTGCCTGTATGGCCAGAGGGAATCTCAATCCGGAATATACGCCACCCGGAGGATACCGAAGCTGCCTACCGGGCTGATGACGAGGCATTCGAGGGCCATTGGGGATATGTTGAAACCCCCTTTGAAGAGGGATTCAAACGATGGAAACATTACGTGTTTGAAATCCGCAAGCCCGACCCTTCTTTATGGTTCCTGGCCATGGACGGGGATGAAATTGCCGGTATGGTAACGTGTCGAGCGAAGGCCGATGACGACCCGGACAAGAGTTGGGTGAGTGTCCTTGGCGTCCGGCGCCCATGGCGACGCCGAGGCTTGGGGTTAGCCTTGCTGAGGCAAGTTTTCGGTGAGTTCTATCGCCGCGGGAAACCCCGCGTTGGTTTGGGCGTTGACTCAAACAATCTCGCCGGCGCGACGAAACTGTATGAAAAAGCGGGCATGCACGTACAGCGAGAGTATGTTACCGACGAGATCGAACTGCGTCCTGGAGAGGAACTCCAGAAGGAGTGAGAATCCACCAGCGTGCGATCTAACCTTACCTGATAAGGTCTATCCATCGTTGGTTCTCTACTATAATGTGTGGCAACTTACCTTGGTATATTAAAGAGCAGTCCTTTTATCGTTAATGAATTGGAGCAAGGATAGCATGGTCGAACCCGTCCCCTTCAAGGCCGTCCTATGGGATCTAGGAGGCGTCCTCCTACGCACCGAAGACTGGGAGCCGCGTCATTGCCTGGACCGGATGCTGGATTTACCGAACGGGAAAATATACGAACTCGTCTTCGAGAGCGAGATGAGTCGCAAAGCCACCATAGGCGAAGCCGCCAATGACGAACTCTGGATGTGGGTGGGTGAGCAGCTCGAACTTTCGAGTGATAAACTAACACTCGTGAGGGATGAATTCTGGTCAGGCGATCAGATTGACATGGAACTGATCCGTTTTATCCGCGCCCGCAAAACCGAAACCAAAATGGGGCTATTATCCAATGGCTGGCCTTCCACTCGACGCTTCCTCGATGAACGTTGGCATATCGCCGATATCTTTGACGACATGATCATTTCTGCCGAGGTAGGATTGGCAAAGCCTGACCGGATGATCTATCAACTAGCCCTCGATCGGTTGGGTGTCGAAGCGGAACAAACCATCTTCATCGACGATTTCGATGAAAACATCCGGGGAGCGCGTGAACTGGGGATCCATGGAATCCACTTTCAAAGCCCTCAGACCGTCTTGGAAGAGCTGAAAGATCTTCTCGGCCTCACAGTCTAAACTATCCATCGTCCGCGAGAACAAAGCTTGCGTTACCCTGCAGAACTGATAAATCAACGCTGCAGATAATCAAAGTTCAAAACCGCTGGTATACTCAATTTGCCATCCATTGCAGTTCATGACAGAATTGGGGGGTTCTTACCAGTACTATTTGAAACATGTGTGGGTTGATCCAAGTCTCACATTCAGAAATGCCTCCGCAGCCTGTTTCAAAGGGGGACACGAAGTTTCCACATGAATAAATCATTACAACCTCTGCTCTCTCGTAAGATGATCCTCTTTCTCATCGGACTCACTTTCGCTGAGGCGACGCGGGCGATGACCGCGGTGCAGATCCCGGTCTTCTTGCGTGAAATCGGAGCGAGCGTCAGTCAGGTCGGGCTTTTTTTCACCCTGACACTGATCGTGCCGCTAGCGCTCGGGGTTTTCGGAGGTTGGCTATCGGATTCGATCGGCCGCTTACGGGCGATCTTGTTCGGGAGTCTTGCGGGGATCATCGGATACCTGCCGTTTGCTTTCGCACATCGATGGGAAGTAGCCCTTATCGGTCCATTGATCCTGGCGGTGGCAACATCTTTGATCCAACCATCCTTCCGAGCCTATATTGCCGACACTTGCCCTGCGGAGACCCGCGGCCGCGTTTTCGGTCTCAGCAAATCATTTATCGCTGCAGCCTGGATCCTCACCCCACCCCTGGGCGGCTTCCTGGCAATGAACTTCGGGTCCCGGACGATGTTCCTCGCAGCGGTTTTTCTTTACGGCATCGCCGCCGTCATTTTTATTTTCCTTTTACAATCAGATGAAATATCGACCAGCGCAGCGTCGAAAAAGACCAACCTGAAGTCACTCAGGGGATCCTTCACTCAGATCTTCCCGATTGTCTTCGCTGGAGGGCTGTTAACCTGGATCATGATTTCAGATGGCATCCGTGTCTTCGCGACGAATCTTTCTTTTAACCTCCTGCCTGTTTACCTGAGTGATATTGGCCAAATTGACAAGCAGGGTATTGGTATGCTTGAGGGTCTGCACGGCATCGCCTGGTT
>SOJU01000012.1 GCA_004376465.1 Anaerolineales bacterium
CAGGAAGTTCACAGAAGCGTTCGAACGCTTGCTGAGTCATATGCCAGTTGCCGATGGGCCCCTCGTGGTCGATCAGCGCATCCAAGGGCTGCTGGATGGCATTAACCAGGCTTTCTAGATCGGGGATGGGAATAGGGCGCAAACCACGTTCATAATTACTCACCCGGCTAGGTGGCATATCGACTGTCGCAGCAAGTTCCCGAATCGACTTTCCCAGCTCGAGTCTTCGTTTGCGCAGCATTGCTCCGATCATCCTTTGCCGCAGTGAGACCATGATGGTCGGGTCGAATGAGTAATCTTCTCCTACATCAGCAGCGGATGGTGAGAGAAAGTAGCGCATAGGAGTATCTAGATGGAAGGCAAAGAGTTCAAGTTCTGGCAAGGAGATAGACTTTCGGCCATGCTCATATGAGGAGAGTGTGCTGGTCGTCCTGCCGATCAGCTTCGACATATCTTTCAAGCTCATCCCGGTTTCCAGGCGTTTCTCACGCATCAGAGCGCCCAGCATTTTGGCGCGTAAAATTCGGGTTTGTCGATCCGTCATAATGCAGCTCCCGATTGCGGACTGAGGGGATTATAGCAAATGTCCCCACTTTAGACCCACATGCCAGAGATCAGGAAGACATTGATATTTGGCTCAAAGCAACAAGGGTTTTAATCACCTGGCGAGTATTCGCTGGAAACCCAATAGATGATCGGCTCATTATTGGACCATTAGACTGGGGATGATCCTTTGGGAAATGGAATAGCTAATCATCAGATGGTGCTTCCAGAATAGGGCATTCACTGATATTGGAACTCCCGATTGATTACTGGAGCAGGCGGGAAGCTGCGTCTTTGAGAATGAGATTGGCTCGTTCGTCAGGGAAGCGCAATTGCAAAGGAGCATGGAGGGAGTTTAGCAGCGTGAACTGCGTACCGATGTTTGGTACTGCTGCCAGCATTTCCACCTCCATGCGATCTGCCAGAGTCCTCTGGGTTAATCCTTCGGATGGCAGCGGGCGGTTTGAGATGTACTGCAGTCGATCAGTCTGAATGCCGTGGCTGTCTAGATAATCCGCGATCGCATGTGCGTTGTTAACACATTCTTCATCGGGCATGAGGACAAGTACAAGATCCTCGGCTACGCTCATCACCAATCGAGCCAGAGGCGAAAGATTGCGCCCCAGGTCAACAATTACGTATTCGTATGTGGAGCGGAGCGATTGTAGAAGCGGTGCTAGGCGGTCCGCGTTCAATCTCTCTGCCTGGTCTGGGCTGCTGGCTCCCGGGATAAACTTTATATCCCACGTCTTTGGGGTTAAGAGATTCTCACGCAGATATTCCTGGGTGAGCTGGTTTGGTTCTAGTTCCGTCAGGTCGACGACATCTGGTGGCCCCATCATTCCGGTGATCTCGCACAAGGACCCAATCGGCAGGACGAGATCGAGAACAACGGTCTTGCCGGGTCCGACAGCTTGTGAGATGAGGTGGGCGATGTTTATGCAAATCGAAGATGTCCCGACTCCGCCTTTCGCCCCCAAGAAGGCAATCACTTGAGCGAGATGAGAAGTTGCCGCAACGTTTTTCTCTGTTGCATCAGCTTGCTGTCCTTCCGTCAGGTAGCTGATCAGAACTTCCACAGCGTCGGTTTGTTTAATGATGATGTGGTCCAGACCTGCATCTATGCCGGCGACAGTAGCTTCGGGCGCGCTGAGTTGGGTAAAGCCGATTAGTTTGGTTCGGCTCGTGCGCTGATCTTTTTTAAACTTCTGGATGAGTTCAATAAAATCGATATCTGGGAGATCTAATTCGGTGACGATGATGTCGGGCGGGTCGCTCCACGCTGCAATCAACCCTTCCTTACCCGTTGGAACCACCTGAACTTCATAGCCCGCTTGCGTGAGCATATGTTGGATAAAGACGGAAGTCTTGCGATCAGGCTCAATAACGAGCAATGAAGGTATTGGCATTTCAGCGCTACCCGTGGGGTCTGGTGCTATTCAACTGAGGGCATCATGTACCCAATCCCCTGTTTGGTGATGATATGTATCGGGTTCTTGGGATCGGGTTCGATTTTTTGGCGAAGCCGGCTGAGGCAAACCCAAAGGATTTCCTTGTCATCTTTGTATTCGTCTCCCCAGACGGACATTAGCAGATCTTCTGGGCTGAGCACTCGGCCAGTGTTGTTGGCCAGTGTTTGAAGCAGACGATATTCAGTCGCGGTGAGGGCGACCTCCTCGCCATCTACATTGACCTGTGCGCGCGCAAGGTCCAGCTCTAATCCGTCGTGCTTGAAAACAGGTTCATGGAACCCTTCAACGGTTTCACGCTCAGCTCTTCTCAGCACGGCGCGGACTCGGGCGAGCAGTTCCTGCGCCGAGAAGGGTTTAATGATGTAATCATCGGCACCTGCATCGAGCCCTCGCACGCGATCGCGCTCTTCCCCCTTCGCTGTAAGAATGATGATGGGGATGGATGAAAATTCGCGGATGCGTTCACAAGCGGTGAAACCATCCATAACTGGCATCATGACGTCGAGGAGAACGATATCCGGTTTGTGTTCGGCGACTGCGTCGACGGCTTGCTGCCCATTCATCGCCGTGATCACTCCATACCCCGCAGTTTCAAGGTTGATTTCTACAAGGCTCAAATAACGTGGTTCGTCATCGACGACCAATATCATTTTCGGGTCAGACATATTCGCCCTCCTGCTCCTCTAAATTTATCGTTTTAACGGGGAGCGTAAAGTAGAAACTCGTCCCTTCCCCTACTATACTCTCAACTCCAATTTCACCGCCATGCGCATCGATGATTTTCCGGGAGATGTAAAGCCCAAGGCCCGTGCCGCGGGTGGCCGTGTTTATTGGGACTCGGTAGAAGCGCTCGAATAGGTGTGAAAGATGCTCCTGGCTAATTCCAGGGCCTTCATCTTGAACTTCGACACGCACACGTTCGTCGTCGGCATCTACTTTAATATACACCTTCGCCCCGGGCGCGTATTTTGAGGCGTTGGTAAGGAAGTTATCCAGTACCTGTGCGATGCGCGTTGAATCGATCTCGAGAATCGGGAGGTCATCGGGCATCTCCGAGATGACCTCGATTTCTGGAGTTGCCCCCTCGACTCTTTGAATCATAGCTCGGACGACAGGACTGAGGCGAGCTGGTTCGAAAGTCATACTCAACGTCCCGCTTTCCAGTCGGGATGAATCCAATAAGTTGTCGATGAGTTCGCTGAGTCGATCCGCTTCATCGTCGATAATGTTGAGGAAATCATCGCGGCTTGCCTCGTCCCACTCTGTGTCCTCACGCAAGAGTGTTGTAACGTAACCTTTAATAAACCCCAGCGGAGTTCGCAGTTCATGTGAAATTGTTGAGATGAAATCATCCTGCATACGGGTCAGTTCACGTTGTGCTTCCAAACTAGCGATGCGTCGGGAGAGACGGCGGTTCTCCAGGAGCTGCCCAACGTGCCAGGCGACAAACTCCGCTAATTGAATATGTTCCGAGGGAAAAGATGGTCCCCCGAATCTTCCAAAGGCGAGACTTCCTACACACCGCCCGCTGACAAGCAGCGGTAAGCCGAGAAAATCGCGTCGCCGCTCACGTCCTTTCACGATCGGGCCGGCATCCTCCTGTCGCAGCACGGTTTGGCCGGAGCGAAAAGCTTCTTCTGCGGCTGGCTCGCCCCAATCGAGATCCGCTCCGCGCGATCTGCCCCGACCCAGCGCGCGAGCATAGCTGGGTTCTATCTCATGTGACTCTTCGTTCTCGAGATATAGAGCGACGGTATCGAATATGAAGATTGTGCGTGCAAGGCGGAAGATCGCATCGAGTCCCGCATCGGTATCGAAGGTTTCTGCGACGATGCGAGCGATGGCGTAGACGGCGTTTAATTCCGTGCCGTA
>SOJU01000276.1 GCA_004376465.1 Anaerolineales bacterium
CGCATCGACACCGTATGTGCCCGCAGCGGCGCCATTCAAGTTTGGGAAGGTGGAAGAAAGGCGTGGTGGGTGCCTGTTGCTGGAACGAGCAAGTTCGAGAATTCCGTTCGGCAGGTCATACAGGAATTTGAGGACACACGCGACCGCCTGCTTCTGGATGACTACTACACAGTGCGAAATGAAGCCGAGGAGCGCTGGAGCGAATCCTGTCTGGCTGCGTGGGAAAACCTCCATAAGCTCGGGGAAAGCGTGAACCGTGACGCGTTTATCGCCGCCAGCATGTCCACCTTCGATAACCTGTTTCCAACCCGGGACGACATCAGGGAGAAGATCCATATTGATCTCGTTCCGATTCAGCGGCCTCTCCCCGAGAAGATCGAACAACTGCTAACGGAACTCCGCGAAGCCGAACGCCAGAAGCTCGAAGCCGAAACCGCAGCTGCCAGAGAGCAGATGCATCTACACTCACTTGAAGCGCAGCTCAAGCATGAGGAAGTAGAAAAAATCCGGCACGAACGACAGGTGCGCGACCGCCTGCTTCGCGAGGCCCTTGATCCACAAATCGAGCAGGCCAAGGAAATTCTGATCCAGGCGCAGTCGAGCCTGATGCGTGTTGCCGAGGAAATCTTCTCTGTTTTAGAAACTGGCGGTGATGTCTCCCCGGCTACGATGCGTTCGTGGAATAAGCGCATCAAGTCTCTATCGGTTCTAGCCGCCGGGGATGTTCCTCTGGAAAACGCGCTCAACCAACTCAAACAGCTGCAGCAAAACACCAAGGATCCGGGAAGACCAACCCTCGAAGTCTTGGAGCAAGCCAGCGAGCGAATCGAGCAGGCTTTTGTCAATCTCGAACAAAGGGCCGCGCAGGAAGTTCATGCCGATCAGATCTGGCAGCTCATGCGTGCGGGAAGGGGAGAGGAAGCCCTCGAGCGGATCGCCGAGATTCGCAGTAAAGCAAACAACAACCTGAATGAAGTAGATGCGCTATGGAAGCTTGTATCAGGGATCGCCGCCCGCAATGAACTCCTGGTTGAGGAGTCCGAGGATGTGGCGCAAATTGAAGAGTCAATGATGCTAGAAGAGGTGCTGCATGGGTAAACCAAACACAATCTTCGCTTCAGAAATCGAATTTGTGAATCTGACCGACCACGAAATCCGGCTTGGTAGTGGGCTGGTCATCCCCCGATCGGCACAACCAGTCCGGGTTCTCAATGGGCGGGTTTTTGATGGAAGTGTCGTCATCGAGATTTCGGACGAGGTCATCCCGATCTATCGTTTCGATGCCAAGGGCCAGATCGTCGGGCTGCCGGATCCGAAACCTGGGGTTTTCTACATCGTCAGCCCGATGGTCCGCAAGGAACTCACGCAGCGCGGAATTGATCGCCCGGATGTGTTCTCACCCTATGCCATCGAGTCGCGTCCCGGGTACGGGAGGAACGTGCCATGTGCGACCGCGCTCGCCCGATAGTTACATTGTTGATCGCGCCTGACTCGCCTCTGGCCAAGGGCAGGATCCCGAAAAGTGCCACTGAGCTTGAAGACGGCATTCGTGTGTCTTTCGACCCGGTTTCCTACGGCGCCCTGCGCGCCAGCATCGGTGAATTCATCCCGCTGTTGGAAGTACTGGCGATGTTTGCAGAAGCGATTCAAAAGAAGCTTGAAGAGGATGCAGCCGAAGCCCGGAATACTCATGAGAATGGAGATGGCACTCAATGACACGCGTAATCCTTCGAGCCAGCGGGTACACCTGGAAGTGCCCGGAGTGCGACCGCGAGAACTATACCGGTCCGGCGCCGAATATGGTTCAGTGCGAGCAGTGTAACGGTGAATTCGAGGTGAAAGAACTTCACCACCGCCGGTCGAAATCAGAACCCGACTCGGGAAAGGAGGTGGGCAAGACCCAGCAGAACCTATTAATGCCGTTGTTTGAGTCATCTTCGCCGGTGCCGGCGGAGGACGAGATACCGTTCTAGGCTGAAATAAAAGATTGATCAGCCTGCGAGCAGACCCCCGGGTCTGCTCGTTTTGATTCAACAAGGAGGAATATAAAATGAATATCCGCGTTCATCTCATGCAGGCGACGGGCGAGTTCTCGGTTCCGGGTACGCGCCAGACGGTCAACGACGAGATCGTCCGGCGCGCTGTAGGCATGCTGCCGATGCGCGATCGCGATGCGGTCCACCGTTATATGGCCGGCGGTCCCGCACCGAGTGAGGAAGTCGCCGAATCTATCCGAAAGGTTATTGTGAAAGTCGCCGAACGAAAAAGAGAGCAGGCTCTCCCATCAAATGGGAAAACCCGCTCACCTGCAAATTAAAGTATAGCACGAAGAGCCGCTCGCGGATCACTTGTTCCGGGCGGCTCTTCAATTATGTCCTTACAGATTTCAACGTTCGTATCTGGAATTAATTTTGCCAGCCGCACATTGTGACAGTAAACACCCCAAGACAACAATAATGCTGTCTTGTAGTATAATAATTATCCAGAAGGATCTTCTATGGAAGAAATACTCAACGAGCGCACGTACCGGATATCGAAGTCAAAGTTTCGTAAGCTGCGGGCAGACCTTGAATCTGTCCATAGGAATCCACAGCACTCCTCTGACAAGGTTCATCAAAAGAAGATTGACGAGCTAGAGCAGCATGTTTTTCAGCTGGTTTGCTCTATCGCCGACTACGATGCATTGAATAGAGCGGGGGGTATGCGCTTGGAATTAGACTCATTGCAGGACCTTGGCCTTGCTCTGATTAAAGCAAGGATATCCCTGGGTTGGTCCCAAGAACGACTGGCCGTGGAATTGGATATGCCCAAGCAGCAAGTTCAACGATATGAGGCCACAGAATATATCTCTGCCAGCTTCCGGCGAATCCTTGAAGTCGCCGATGCCCTCGGGGTCAACCTCTCTGGTACAGCCACAACTGGCTCGAGTTTAAGTCCTGCGACCGAGCTTGATGCCGAGATTTTAGGAAAATCGCTCGCTGGTTTCTCTGCTGTCGAGATCTTCCAGGACATCGAGAAACGCATCAAGCTGCGCGTTATGACTGCCCATGCCGCGCGCAAGATGTTCGACAACCTTTGCGACACTTACTATCAACTCTCACCATTCCATCAGACCTCCGAGATGGATACATCATGGCGTCTAGATCACCGTCTGACTGTTCGAAACGCTATGGAAATTCTTGCTAGAGAGCGAGGCGAGTTTCAATGAACCCCCAAATTCAAACTGCGCTGATCATGCATGATTTCTTCGTTGAAGACCTCAAGTTGGAATACGCCATCATCGGGGGAATCGCCCTGCAGTTCTGGGGGGAGCCGCGGTTTACCCAAGATGTTGATATCACTATCCGGGACAGACTGGATATTGCCGATCTAGTGAAGGTCACTACAGAAGCTTTTGGGTCCCGTGTCTCGGATCCCTACCAGTTTGCAAAAGCTACTCGAATGATCCTTCTGAATGTAGAAAATGTAGATGTTGATGTCGCCATCGCGCTTCGTAGTTATGAGGAGTTCCTTTTTAAAAGGAGTCAACCCTTTGAAGTCGAGCCCGGTAAAGAAATATTCATCTGCTCCGCCGAAGATTTGATCATCCATAAAGCGCTTGCCGGCCGCCCACAAGATCTGGCGGATATTCAGAGCATTATCTATCGACAGGGCGATAATCTTGAGGTCAGATATATTCGTTCCTGGCTTACCGATTTTTCCAATGCGCTAGCGGATGACTCAATACTCGATCGCTTTGAGCAGGCCTGGGCTAAGAAATAAGCAAAAACCTGCAATCAAGATCGTTGTCCCGTTATCTCGAATACATTTGCGAGCCGCCAATT
>SOJU01000135.1 GCA_004376465.1 Anaerolineales bacterium
AAGGAGCATAGCGACACCCAATCACCTAATTGTCACAAAAGTTGTACTTCTGGTAAAAGCACCTTGCCTGGTGCACAAAGGGAAACCTTAAAATAAATAACCAATAAGCGCAAATTTTGGACCGGCGCTAATTAATAAAACGCCGGTGAGTACGAAGTAATCAGAAATAATCCCCTTCTAACAATTCTAGTTCACGGCTAGGCGGCCCGCGCTGTTGCCTTTCTATCCAGAGCCCACAGTGCCGTAAGATTTTCTCAACAACGTCCTTCTGTTCTCTTTCGACAATGGAGACAATCCGCATCTTATCCCCACAATCCGGGCACTTGTGTTCGGGGACGGTGTTCGGTGATGAATCCCGATTCGGGCATCGTTACCGCAAAACGTTACCGAATCCGCATGGCCCAGGTGGGCGCATTCCCGCGTACTTTCTTGTCTTCATCTGAATCAGTCTCCCGCTTTATTCTATAACCGCGCATCTTGTTTGAGTACCACCCGTAGTATGCTCATTTTATGCGAGGGGCAAAATGTATTGTGGACAAAGGTGCCTCCGGTGCGATTCGAACGCACAACCGTCGGATTAGAAGTTCAGAAAAGTTCCGTCTACCCCGTATATAGAGCGCTATGGTATCTATACACCCCCATATATAGGGGTAAATATGTCCAAGCTGTCCATTGTTTCTATGGTGTGATGAGAATTCTGCACCAGAACTGCACCGGACACGGCGGAATGGTAATACCTCTACATCAAGCCGAAACAAGGAAAGGCGACTCGAATGCCTCTGTCTAATTGGGAATAGCTATACCATTGAAGAGCCAGATCCTGTGACAGTTGATTTAGTTTTTCAAACCCCTCCATCCAAATTTCTTCGAGGATCTTGAGGTTACAGCGTACCGCACCGTAGCCGGTGCGGTGTGAGACCGGATCCTGAATCAGAGGGCTTGGATCGTCTGGCTGAGCTGCCCAGGGCAGCCTATCGATTTTCGACTAATCGGAACCCAGCACGCATTCGTTTAAATTACCCCACACGCTGAGAGTCAACCTGACAAGTACATTCTGGGTATAGAACAGGAACGCCACTACCCCCACCTTCATTACTCTGTGTTGAACTTGCGAGTTGAATCCCAGAATATTTACAGCAATGTTTTCACGAGCTTTACCGCCCTGCTGGCATCCGGAGCATAGCCGTCTGCACCGATCTCCTGAGAGTAGCTCTCAGTTACAGGTGCACCTCCGATGATTACTTTCACCCGATCGCGTAATCCTGCATTATGAAGAGCCTCGACAACAGATTTCATGTTGGGCATGGTCGTTGTTAGTAGAGCAGACATGGCCAGGATGTCAGCCTCGTCGCCTCTTACTGCCTCGACAAATTGTTCTGCTGAGACATCTGTTCCAAGATCGCGTATTTCAAAACCAGCACCTTCAAGCAGCATTCCGACAAGATTTTTTCCAATGTCATGAAGATCACCTTTAACAGTTCCAATAACTACTCTGCCCACTGCCGCAAGATCGGATTGCTTTAAATGAGGTTTGAGAATGGAGAGAGCCTGCTGCATGGCACGTGCAGCAATAAGCATTTCAGGTACGTAGTACTCACCTCTCTCAAATCGATCTCCTACCTCAGCCATGGAGGCGATCATACCTTGGTTGAGAATCTGAGAAGGAGAAAGCTTGTTGATAAGAGCTTCTTCGATTATTTCCTTTGCCAGTTCTGCCTTTCCTTCAAGGATAGCATTGAATAACTCGTTAATTTCTTGGCTCACGGTTTCCCTCAACATATTAAAGATCATCATTTTCGGAAAACTAGATTTTGTTGATAGTATTCGGACCAACAGCCGATTTAGTCTCAATAAAGAGATGTTTTAAAACACAAGGCAATCGCACCACAATATTCATTTGCATACGATAGTAATTTGACAAGATGAAGAGTCTAAATCTCCAGTAGGCTATCTTAAGCGGGGTATTCCCCAAGCTCCAATACCGCATCTCTGAGTGCAAGTATATTTTCGAGTGGGACATCAGATAGCAGATAATGCATTGGTGCCAAGATAAAGCCTCCCCCAGTTCCCAAAATACTCATCGTTAATGACGCCTGTTATTTGGCTTCGGGTATAGTCGAAGGACATGGGTTACACTCTGCTCACCAAGTCCACTCGTCTCACGCTCAATCCCACCTCAGACACAATACCTTGAATCTTGTACGTGTGCAACTCATAACGGCCAATCTGACAGAAACATAAGTACAGGTCACACACCCCATCATCCACTTGCTCTAGTCCCACACAATCTTCCTGTAAAGTGTTGCTCAGAAAGACCTGATTGTGAAACACTCGGATCGTCCCTGCTCGACTGACCCGGCGTGCCAGGAAATGCGCCGGGGATTCGTATGCCTTGACCATCTTCGGCATCGGCCATCCAGAAGCCTGATAGATCTCCACGGGCCGTTTCATCCCGATGACTTCGGGCGGGCGAACCTGGTTGAACTCCTCCCGAAACCGATCGTGCGCAGCGCCCGGTGCATCCGCTCATGCAAACCATTCTGCGAAGGTTTCGAAGTTTCGCCGAAAGCCATGCTTCCCTGGCTCAATCAGTTCCGGGCAGATCCCCAGCTTGACACTCGCACCTGCGTTGCAAGTGCAGGTGTGAACCATACCGACAGCTGCGCAGCCTCGCTGATGCATTCAAGGCGAAGGGAATGAATGGGTCACATCGAGAAGTAAATTCCTAAGATTGAGAGAAATTATTAGTATGCGAACTATTGCGATCAACGTTACAGCAAAACAAATTTAATCCTCTTCTACGTTTTATTTCGTAATCCCTTCAAATTCCTCTAACATTACTTGGACATTCTCTAATGGGATATCACTCATCAAGCGATGCGAGGGCGCCAAAAGCAGGCCAGTGCCATCAGGCGCAAGTGTAGAAATGCAGGTTTTTATTGCCATTCGAACATCCTCTTGATTTCCATTTGGCAACACTGTTTGAGTGGATATACCTCCATAAAAAGATAATTTTCCCTTGAAATTATCAAATAGCCATTGATGATCAAGAACTTCTGGCTGGATCGGGTTAATCGTTGTTAGCCCAATTTCAACTAAATCGGGGAGGATTTGCTGAATTTGCCCATCTGAATGCAACATAACAGGCATCTGACGATCTACAAATGGGGAAAATAACTTGGCTAAGCGGGGTTTTATAAACTTACGCCACATTTGCGGGGAAAACAATAAACCTTTTTGAGCACCATAATCATCACCAAAATAACCCCCATCAATTCCAAGGTCAAGGAAGCGATTTATAAGGACAAGTTGGATTTCTGTAATCCGGTCTAATAATTCTTCCGTGAAATTATTGTCCATTGCCATATCTAGAAAGAAATTTTCAAATCCACGCAGGCTCCAAGCTCTTTCAAATAATGCAAACCCAAAATTTGGAGCGAAAAAACAATCATCGCCTTTTTGCTTAATTAAATGTCGAGCTTCATCAAGCAAATAAGTGGCATTTGGGTCAGGCCAATCAAACCTATCTAAATTTTTATTTTCAGCCAATGGATTTATAGCTGCAAAATAACCCTCTTCGCCTGTATCAAAACCGACACCCCACCAGTCAAATTTTACACTCTGATCTTGAGAATACCGGTGCGGATAATTAAGGTCCAACCGGTAAAAATGATTTCCAAAATACATAGGTAGTTCAATTTCCTTAATACTGAAATGATCAGCCATCTTTCTTGACATTCCAGCCGTATAATTTATTTGAGTTGGGAGATAGTCTACTGGCTGATTGAGCAACGCGTTTTTCATACGTAATTTTGGGGTGAAGACATCCATATCGGCTCCATTGTCAGCACATATTTATATAAAGGAATTACCAAACGCAATTTTGGTTTATCACGTCACAAGTTACAATACTAACCATGAAACGCTTACTCGAGTTCATACTTATTAGTTTACTTATCACCGGGTCAGGTTGTAGCCCTGAAAATCATGATCAGAGCAAGAATACTCCAAATGTGACGATTTCCATAAATGATGAATCTAAACTAAACACGGCACGAAAATATGATCTTGTAGAAAACATCGTTTTTACGAATACCGGGAATAAGCAACCGGAAAAATTTAATCTGTGGGTTGCACTAATCAGAACCTTTCCTCCATACCAAGTAGTAAATTCAACCACCATTTCTCCGCCCGATTACACCTTAGTTACTGATGAACATGGTAATCAATATGCCGAATTTGATCTAAAAGACATTCAAGCAGGGCAAACAATATCAATTGATATCAATTATTCAGTAACCGTTTATGAAATACAAACAGAAATTCAGACCTGTGATGGAGAATTGATCAAGGAATATACTCAACCAGAGCTGCATATTGAGTCTAAAAACCCGCAAGTTCAGGCTCTTGCAGATACTCTTTCCAATAATACGAGTACAGTTTGCCAGAAAGTGGGCAACTTCTATCATTACATTGCAGATAATTTAGTTTACACTCCGAATGATTTCAATTGGGGAGCACAAGCCACATTTGGGGAAATGGGTGCCGATTGTACCGAATATGCTTCTCTAATGATCGCCCTCAGTCGTTCACAAAATATCCCTGCCAGATATCTGGAAGGGATTTTGTACCTGGAAAATCAAGATAAGAATAACGGCAGGATTGAACATGCTTGGCTGGAGGTATACCTACCCAGTCATGGTTGGGTGCCGATAGACCCGACACTGGGTCGCTCCCCTCTGACCCGAAACCGCTATTTTGCACAAGTCCCCGCAGATCGATTTATCGTAACGCTTGGAAGAAATCCATCCACCTTACGCGGTGGAAGCTATTTCACATATATTTATTGGCCCGGAAATATTACCACAATAGAACTAACCGATCAAAATTGGCAAATCAGATTAGTAAATCCCTAATCGCTTATCGCTCATCCAAATAATGCACTTCTGGTAAATCGCGTAACTGTTGAGCAGCTTGCTCAGCGGTAATATCTCGTCGCGCTTCGGCCAACAGCTCGTACCCGACCAAGAATCATTTTACCGGGGCAGATCTCAACACAGGTGGGTAAAAATGTGATGTAATTGCCACTGTGATCGTTCCACCGCCAGATTCGGTGCAGGATACCATCCCATCGAATATGGAAGGGGTTCATTTGGAATTCGATTACTCACCCAAACCTGACCATGCGGATGGGGCATTGAACTCCCCATCATTGGCCCTCGATTTTCAAAAATCTGGACCCTCTTATAATACGGGCCTAAATCTTCATCTTGCCCTCACTACATCGCTACCACAGGTTCTTTTTCTTCAGGTAGCATGCGGGCTAAGGAGAGATCATTTCGAGGGGAATAAACCAACACCTACTTGTGCCTCTGACCATTTCCAACTGTAAGAGATCACTACTATCATCCTCACCTTGAGGCACCTCAGGTAGAAGAGCAACGAAATCATTTGTGAAAACGTATGTAGTAGAATATTTTGGATTATTTTCCCCTGCTGCCCGCTCGTTTCCAGGAATTAAATAGCATTCAGGATCATAGTTTTGTCGTATGTTTGGGGTGATTTTTCAATCTTACCGCGCCATGGCCGCTTGGTTCGATGAGCGGAGGCCAGCACCCATTCCCCAGGTAGCATATTTTTTCTGCGATGAGGATAATCAATATTCACTTTAAAATTTCAAAACTCCAGCACCACTTGAAGCGCTGGCTTGATATACTTCAGCCATAATTCCTGTTACTTGCTGATATTGCTCAATCACATATTTAGAAAATTCGACTGTTTTTTGTCCGTCAATAATCGCCACCATACAGCCCCCAAATCCTGCCCCCGCTTGTCTGGCGCCAATTACACCTGGAGCACTGGACATTGCAGCCATCATTGCTTCCATTTCTGGAGAACTGATTTCATAAAGGTCCCGAGCCCCTATAAAAGAAGCTTTAGCCAAGCTTCCTATAGCTTGAAAATTTCCCACCTCTAAGGCCGTGGCCATATCAATCACACGCTGATTCTCTTCGATAACAAATTGTGATCGTTTTGCCACAACCTCGGATAAATTGTTCCGCTGAGCTTCAAACTGGTCAATCGTTACGTCGCGCAAGGTTTTAATCTCTGGAAAAGCCGTTTGCAGGGCCTTTGCCCCCTTTTCACAATCAGCTCGTCTCTCGGAATATTCCGATCCAGTCAACTCACGTTCTGCTTTAGTATCACAGATCATCACCATCAACCCTGGAGCCAGAGGCACAACCTCGCTCGTGGTCGATCGGCAATCTAACAACAGAACGTTGCCTTCCTTCCCCATTGCAGATGAATATTGATCCAAAATTCCGCATTCCATTCCCACGAATTCATTCTCCGCCCGTTGACAATAGATGGCAATATCCAGCTTGCTAATATCAAGATCACCAAGGGTCTTAAAAAGCATTGCAGTTGCTACTTCCAAGGCGGCAGAAGAACTTAACCCACTCCTAAAAGGGATAGTGCTATGTATCAATCCGTCAAACCCGTTCAGTGAATACCCTTCTATTTGCAGTATATGGGCAACGCCACGTATATAATTTGACCAGGGAGATACTTCATCATAAGAAATAACAGCTAAAGAAAATTCCGCTCCCCCTTCAATATTTTGGGAACTAACCCTTACGACTGCATCTTGGCGCGGTCGAGCAGCTATCCAGGTGTTCCTTTCAATCGCTTCAGTGAGAACAAAGCCTTCATTATAATCAGTATGGCTACCCATCAAATCCACCCTACCTGGGGCTTGTACCCAGATTATGGGCTGGTTTCCATAATGCTCAATAAAGGCTTGCTCGACCTTCCTTTTGCGCAAATTTTCCATACACATTGAATCCTCAAACTGCACGAACGGATACAATGATGATACGGCCACAGCTACTTCAAGCGTTTCCGTAAAAATGCATGCATCGCGACCGAAGACACTATGATAAAACCATAGATTAATTTTGTCCAAAACCCGGTCAGACCAACGGCGACTGTAGCGGCTTCAATTGAACCAATAATGAAAGCACCGATAAAAGTACCGAGAATGGTTCCAGTACCACCAAACACTGAAGTACCACCTAAGAAGACAGACGCTAATGTGCGCAGCAAGTAACCATCACCCAGGCTGGGCCAAAAATAGGTTACATACAGGCTAGCGATCACACCAGCAAAAGCGGAAACCACACCGATTAGACTAAAAACGATAATTCGCACTGCGCCGGAATTGATTCCCATCAAATTAGCAGAATTCTCATTATCACCAATTAAGTAGATATGAGCGCCAAAACGATGTCGATTCAGTAATGCCCAGGCTGCGATAGTGATAATGATTAGCCATATCATTTGCATCGGGAGTTCCCCGCCAATTTTCCCCACGAGGATTGGGCGTAATAAAGATTCTTTTGTATAGACCAAGGTGCCGCTTTTACCCTGAGAAAGCACTAGCACCGCTCCCCGCCAGAAAAATTGGGTTCCAATGGTTGCTACAAGAGAAGGAATTCCTAACTTGACAACAAGTATCCCGTTCAAGAATCCTGCAAATAACCCTGTGACCAATGCAGCTAAAAATGCCACCCACACATTACTTGTAGCATCATAAACAAGAATGAAGATTATCATTCCCATTGCCATAATGGATGTGAACGATAAATCAATTTCTCCAGCAATTACAGCTAAAGTAAGGGGCATTGCCATGATTGCAAAAAATGGAATAGTTGACATAAATGCTTTATAAATCATTGGAGAGAGGAAAGTGTTCGGTGCAGATACTATGAAGGTAATCCACAATGCGAAGAACACACTTATAATTCCGATCTGGGTGCCATTCCGACGGGCAAAGCGTCGTATCGAGAAAGTTTCTTTATAAGGTTGTATCGTTTGTGTATTGTCCATAATCATTTTCCTTCGCTAAATCCTTCATCCACTTCACCTTCAAAGCTTCCCGTTTCAGCGATCCTGTACATCTTATCCATCAGATCATCCAAGCTGATCTCTGAGGTCATGAACTCACCAGCAACCGTCCCGCGGTCGAGAACCACAACACGATCAGCAACGGAAAATACGTTGAAAATGTTATGATCGATAAACACAGCAGACTTGCCTGCTGCTTTAATTCCACGCACGAAATTAAGCAGTTTGCGTGTTTCTTTCAAAGACAACCCCATTGTAGGTTCATCCAAAATGATGATATCCGCGTCGAAATATAAAGCCCGCACAATCGCAACCCCCTGCTTTTCACCACCGGAAAAAGTTTGGATAGCGGAGTTAGGGGTAACTGCCGTAGAAGTGAATCCCATCGATTCAGTCATTAAACTATGCGTCTCTGCTTGCATTTTTTTCACATTCATGAACCCAAAACTCGTTGTCAATTCTCTGCCCATGAAGATATTTCGCCACAGCGTCTGCAACTCTGCTAATGCTCGTTCCTGGTATACTGTCTCGACCCCAAGTTCCCTAGCCCTTGGAACGGTTAAGTCTTCAACTGGGTCACCGTTAAAATATATCTCCCCTCCAGTAGGCTGGTAGTAACCGGTAAGGATTTTTATTAACGTAGATTTTCCTGCACCGTTATCCCCCAGTAAGCCTACTACCTCATTCTGACCCAAGTGAAAATTCACCCCTTGCAAGGCCTCCACCTCACCAAAACATTTAGAGACATTTTTGAATTCTATACGATTGGTCATAAGTCCTCCCCGAAACAAATACGAGGGCTAATCGCGTAGGGAATTGTGAGCGTTGATGGATTTCAGCGACCAGCCCTCGTCACCATGCTGCCAGGAAAAAACGGATCATTCTGGGCAACATCATCTTATTATGAAACTAACGAATCTGATCTCCTACGAGAGCTTCAAGGAGATCGACATTATCGGCATGGGCAAAGCCGGCGCCGGTGTCGATATGCAAACCGGTGAATGCATAGTTGTCAGTGAGACACAGTTGCAAGACAGACATGTAACCCTGCAACCATTGCTGCTGATCGATCACAAGGTCAGTCCAACCACCCTTGATGGCTTCCACTGTCGCAGAAGAAAGATCAAAACCTACAGCAAATACATCGTCTGGACCCAAGTCTGCACTGGTCAGATATGTTTCTAGTGTAGCAGTCAATGCACCGTGGTCGGTCACGACCAACTTGATGCCAGGATTGGCGGAAATGATACCCACAAACTGAGGAACACCAGCGGCAGCGTCGGCATTGGTGGCATCATCAATCTCAAGGTAGACAACTTCAAGGCCAGCATCTTCAACTGCATCGATTACACCCTGGGTGCGTTCTCCGCGGCCAGCCTGACCCAGTAGACCCCATACGAAGGCTTGATCACCAGCTTGCAAATCAAAGCGAGCGACCGATTCTTGACCAAGAGCGTAACCTGCATCATACAGAATCGCGCCAACATAACCAAACCCAGCAGAGCCATACTTAGCCTGCAGAGCCGCCAGCTGTGTATTCATGCTGGTTACAGCAATGCCTTGAGCTTCAGCATCATCCACTAAAGGAGCAAATGCATCGTCGCCAGGGTGCCCCATAACAGCGATACCATCGGGTTTGATGGCTACGGCCTCAGCGAATTGAGTGATCATCTTCTCTGGGTTCCAATCCGACCACATATATTCCACATCTGCACCGGTATCAACTGCAGCAGCAACAGCGCCATTGTAAACGACCGTTGCAAAGGGACCACCAGGGGAGCCCCCGGGGAAGAATATGATCTTGGTGTCAGCGCACCATCCACCTTCAGCAGCAGGTGCCGGGCCTTCGCCTTCTTCAGCTTCAGCAGCTGGTTCCTCGGCTTCTCCTTCTTCGACAACTGCTTTTTCGGTAGGTTCCTGAACTGTGGTGGTTGTTTCTTCAGCTGGTCCACAAGCTGAAACTAGCAGTCCCAAAACTAGCAGTGTTGCCAAAACAATCATCAATCTCTTCGTCTTCATGATCTGCTTCTCCTTGTGAAATAGTTAGGCGGCTTTCTCTTAAAACAGGATTTTTCCTACAGCCATCACCTCCTTACACGAAGACTAGTAAATGCCAAATACAATGAGATCATTTCCATATCTCAATCTTCTTTAAAATCTCAAGTTCTTCTTCCTCATTTTTTGTAGCCACCCACAAGAATAAACCTTTTGGATCCATTTCCCGCATAAAAGAATCTAAATCTTCTTTGCTTAGATCGACAACTACAGGAACATTGCGAGATTGAAGCTCCTTCAGGAACGGCAACCATTGCAAAATTGGATAAAGATTCCCCATCCCCTGGACCCACTGAATGGCGTGAATCTCTGGGACACTCAAGATAGCATCAAGGTGCTTCTTAATCCCCGGACCATCCAAATGGAAAATATTATGTGTTATAGCACTCACTTCTCTTTGTAAAATAGGCAATCCAAAACGTTCAAACAGCGCAGGAGAAATGAGTGCTGAAAAATCACAACTGGGAATGTGCATCGTACCAAAGGAAGGAATACCCATCCAAGACACGGATAGCTGTCCAGCCCTCTTGAGAATTGCATCAAAATGGTCATAGATTTGTCTAAAATCCACAATAGCCAACTCAGCCATTAACGCTACTTTATCCGGATTCTCTATCAAATCGAAGCACAGTTGTTGAGGATCCCGCCAAGCAGCAACACAATCCAACCCCGGATGAAGATCAGTGTATCCGGTGAGGAATTTCCCTTTACCGCGTTCGATTGCATGTTCTGTTAGATTATCCAAAGTATGAAAATATTCATTGTTCATATCCAGTTGAATAGATTCAATATCATCCCATGTTTTAACCAAAGGTTCAGCCCAAGAGGTCACTTCTCCGTAAACAAGTTTTGTCCCATAAAAAGCGGCGTACACCTCGGGGCCTAAGTTCGGAAAATAAACTGGGAACGTCTCTCCATGAAAACGGCGACCTTCAACTGTCTGAACAAACAAATCAACCTGCAGCTCCACATTAAACCACCAGCGCTTCTTCTCCGCAGGTGGAAGGTTGGCAATCTCTTCTGAAGCCGCATTTAAGAAAGCATTATGGGCTTGAAAACGAATGGGCGCCCGATCGATTATCTCGTTCTCATACCAAGCATAAACACGCCTCATCGCCATTTCAAATTGAGGCATACCCTCCAGTTCAATCGTCCACCAATCCCCGCTCATTTGATTATTCTGCCTTAGCTTCTTTTAAAAAAAGCCCTTTATGATACGGTGGAATACGTTGTGTTAATTATCGTATCCACCATTGCCCAGAAATTATCCAATGGAGTATCCAACTGTACATGATGGGTCGGGGCTAAAATCAAGCCACCATCTCTTCCAATTGTTTGCAAGCGCTTGTGTACCTCTGCTCGGACATCATCCGGAGAGCCGAATGGAAGTGTGTGCTGCTCATCTATCGAACCCCAAAAGCACAATTTTTCTCCAAATTGATCTTTTATTTGGGCTGGGTTCATACTGGCGGGTTGGATAGGGTTCAAAACATCAATACCTATCTCAATTAGATCAGGGATGATTGGATAGACATTTCCATCTGTATGATACGCAACCTTAAGTCTGGGATTGATATCCTTTAATTCCGAGATAAAATTTGCCATCCGTTGCTTGAAAAAATCTCGCCACATTTTCGGGGAGATCAACATTGAATTTTGAGCACCGATATCATCCCCTGTCCAGATCATATCAACGCCCAATTCAACTAATTTTTTAGCAGCTGTGAGATGATAGTGGTAGGGGATATCAAGAATTGTATTTGCGAGAGCAGGGTCAATACACATATCCAACATTAGCTGCTCATAGCCCCGTAGCGCCCAGGCCGTTTCGAATATTGTAGTAACAGTAACCCCCACAATCCAATACTCACCTATAAATTCCTTTATCATCTCCTCTGAGTCTTGGTACAATTCTGGCCGGGTTGGACTTGGTGGTACGTAAGAATCGATCGCCAAATCTTCAGCAAGCGGGTGATGATCAATTTCGGTATAATGCCCAATCCCATACACTGTCTCATAGGGTTGTATTTTCCAACCGACACCCCATTCATCGGTGTATGGTTTTGTGTCCAAATAATATGAGTTTGCCCAGCCCACAGATGTCAGCAACATATCCTCGCCCAGAGAACGCTCTAAGTCATATGTATTCCCTCCACCATGAGGATTGTGAATCTTACGACCTTGGATTTCCATATTCTTCCGAAGTCGTTCAGCGAATTCCGGTGTAAAACTGATTTGCATAGGACAGCGGTCAATAATCTGGTGATCTAACGCCGCCTTAACTCGTTCACGTGGTTTCATGTGCAAGCCTCATCAACTCGTTTTCATGCAGTCAGACTATGTATGCGAGATTAGCGCCTTTTCCCGTACTGAACTCTGTCTGATGATCAACTCTGGAGAGACCAGGTTCTTTTCTTGTGTATCACACTCTTGGTCTGATTCTGACTCAATCCATTCAACCAATCGTGTGACCGCTAATGCTCCTAATTTTTTGGCATCCTGTTTCACTGTTGAAAGTGGTGGGATATAAAAACTGGATTCTGGAAGATCATCAAATCCTACAATCCCAAATTTATCGGGGATACTTATCCCCATACGGTTAGCTGCGTGAATCACACCCAAGGACATCTGGTCATTACTTACGAAGATTGCGTCTAAATCGGGGTTTTTTGATTTTAAGGTTTGGAAGCCACGATCACCACTTTCCGCTTCCCAGTTCCCTTCAAAAATTAGATCATCAATATCTGTAAAATTTTTCTCGCGCATCACCTCGCGCCAGCCAATCAGCCTTTCATTCGCCTCCCACCAGGTTTTTGGACCAGTAATGATTCCAATTTTGTGATAACCTTGTTCAAATAAATGCTCTGTTGCGATATATCCCCCAGAACGATTATCCATCGAAACAACAACTGATGAATTTAAACAATCCCTGTTGAGATAAACGATAGGAATAGTAAGTTTTTCTTTCACCATCCTGCTCGGGTCCAGAGAATCTATGAAGCCCGGGATTGCCCAAATTATGCCTTCCACTTGCTGAGCACTGAGCTGCAAGAGGACTTGGTCTGTGTCTCCTCCCTCAAATTGTTCACAAAGTGTCAATATAATAGAAAAGCCAAGTTCATTGGCTTTTCTTTCAATACCGGTCAAAACACTTGAAGGTCCAAAATACTTAAGACCAAACCCAACTACTCCAAGGGTATTTGTTCGCCCTCTGCTCAAGCTGCGTGCAATTGTATTTGGAGAATATCCCAGATCCAGGATCACTTTCTTAACATTTGCACGAGTTTGAGGGGAAACATCAGGACGGTCATTTATGACTCGAGATACGGTCTGAGTAGACACCCCCGCAATCTCAGCAACGTCTCTGATCGTTACTTTTGATTTAGCGATAATACTCTCCTCGCAAAAATGTTACCGCTCCCGTTATCGGTATCATCTATGAAATCATAGTAGCATATCTAGTACTCTTCGTCAAATTTTGTTCAATGCTTCTCCAAGATATTCTCGTTAGCGGTAACATTTCTGTGCTAAGATGTTAGTCTTAGTTAAATTTGCAGGAGGGTTTAATTGATTCCACAACTTTCAGCCGTTATTTGGGATATGGATGGTGTAATCGTTGATAGCGGTGATATCCATTTCGAGGCCTGGCAGATTATCCTTTCATCACATCAAGTGCCTTTCTCCAGAGAAACATTCGACGCCACATTTGGCATGAATAATCGAGACATTCTAAAAACACTGCTTACCGACCGCTTTACCACAACCCTGTTCCAAACCATAAGTGTTGAAAAAGAAA
>SOJU01000187.1 GCA_004376465.1 Anaerolineales bacterium
ACAGCATCCTGCACTCTCAAACTTGCCCTGTGAACCCGCCCCACATTCAGGTACGCCCCACCCGCAAAGATTTCCTCTCCGATCAAGGGATGCTCAGCGGTCGCATAAAGCAAGGCTTGTGACTGTGCGTCATCCGTCCCCGCTAAGACAAAAGCTCCCTGACGCTCACCGAAATCGGCTGCCAATGCTCCTTCTGCGCCGAAGGAACCCGCTAGTACGTGAACTGAGATGTCTTCACTGGCCAGCAGTATCGGCAAGTTGGCAACATAAGAAAAAGGGGTGGGTCCTAGCATTCGCCCGGAGATGGGACTATAGCGGGGCAAGGCTCTAGCGTCGGAATACACCTTGCGCAAGGTATCCTGCGCCAAGATTGCCATCGCTCCATCCCCGGTTGTGGCAACAACCGGTTTGTCACTCATCGTCGTCTTCTCGGCAATGCTTGTCAGGATTGCCAGACCAGCTAGCGCAGGTGCGCAATCGGTTCCGATGACTGACCCTGTTCCGAGTGACAAGTGAACTCGCTCCCCTGCCTCGACAGCGCGCTCGATCGCTCCCTTTAAAGCTTCATAGCCTTTGATGGGCCGGAAAGTCGCAGGCCGCCGTTTATCGATGGTCATGAAGAATACCAGAAGACCGACGAACAGCAGCAGGATTAAGAGACCAGTGAGATCGACGCCGCTCATTGGGGATCTTCCTTCTTCCTGAGCATCACAATCAGCTCCGAGATAGCGTCCGGATCTTCCATTATTTTGCCGAATTCATTCCATGTTCCAGAAGGACCACTCATGAAGGGGTTGAGCAGATACGCCGCTTGAGCGCCCAAAGGCAAAATTGGCCCACCAGCGTCGAGAAAGGCTGCGGCTAAGCCGCCCAGCCCATTTCGACGAAGCATTCGAGCAAGTCTTCGCTGCACCTTTATCCTTCCCTCCATCGCCGCGCAGTATAGCATATAGAGCGCGCGCCGGAAACAACCTTGCTCCACCATACAGATAGGGGAGCGCAGTCACACCGCTCGATTGTAGACTGCGGTACTATGCGGGTCAAGCGGACGAGATTGCCTTCACTTAGTCTTAGGCTATAATTGCGAACAGTTGTTCGAAAGACAAACACTATGGGAATCCATCTGCCTTCCTTACTTCCCCAGATGCAAGAGCTCGGCCAAGCTCTCTATGAGCGGAGTCTTCAGGTGTCTGCGATGATCCCTAAAGCTATTAAAGCACTGCACTCCACGGCCGAACTCGATCACTCCAACCTTCAATCCAAGATAAAGAAGGCGGGGAATCGCTGGACAGGGGCAATCCCTACCGAAGAAACGCTCAATCTGACCTATCCGCCGCCTACAGTCCCGCAGAGTCTCCATGTGATCGGCGCCGATGGCTCACAGATCTACCCGGATCGCCACGCAGCTGCTTTTTATTACCTCATTAATATAGGCAGCATCGTCGTTTCACACGGCAGCGGCAAAGCTCCCACGATCCAACAGGAATCCCAGCTCTTCTTTGAACTTGAGGACCTTTACGACGAAGCGGATCATCCTGTCCAGAATGCTTATGTAAACCTGCGGCGTGATGTCGCCGAGATGAAAACTCTTACAAAAATAGCCGAAAGCCTGGCTGGTGAACAGACACTCGCGATTCTAGACAACAGCCTTCTACTGTGGATGGCGCTGCAAACCGGCGGATCGACATCTCGGGAGACGGATCGAACCCTCCAGCAGTACTTGAAACTACTCGATCGTTTGCGCTCTTCTAAGACCGGACTGGCCGGTTTCATCGACCGCCCGCGGAGCGTAAGTGTGCTCGCCTTAATCCACCTTGCCGGGCTGCCAGATGATCAGATTAACCAGGAAACGCTACGCCTGACCCCCTTCCGCGGTTTAACGGATCGGGCGATATTCACCAAATTGCTGGCGCCCGGCCATCGCAGTGCGCTCTTCATTTCTGCATCCCCCCTAAATCGAGACTTCCGAACGGCCGGTCATGAAGTCCATTTCTTCTATCTGAATACGGATGCCGACGGCGCGGTAGTGCGCGTCGAAATCCCGATCTGGGTCGCGCAAGACCCCGAACTGCTCAATCGCGTTCATGCCGGTATTTTGAAGGATTGCCAGACGACAGGAGGGTTCCCCTATACACTGGTGCGAGCCCATGAACTGGCAGTCATCCCTCCGCAAGAGCGAGCTGCTTTGGAAGATATGCTGCAACGGACACTCCTCGGGCACGGTCTCCGCCCTACACAATCTCAAAAAGCGCTTACGAAACAGCTCACCGGACAGCGGAAACAACACACGTTATAACAGGAGGATTGATGCCGGAATCGCCAATGATGATCGGGCGCGTGACACGCTGCAGTACACGTGGATTTGTAGGCGCCATGCAGATATCCGAGAACGCCCTCCCTGTGTTCGGCTCCCTTTGTCAGGCGGAAGCGCAAGGCGGGCGCAGCTACGTTGTTGGGCTGGTGTACGACATCAGCATCACGGATGACCAGTTCGCCCGGCAGTTAGCTGCGCTTGAAGAAGTTCCGCAAGAACAAATCGCGGATGGACAAATTAACCGCCATGTTCCCGTTGAATTCAGCGCTTTGGCTGTCGGCTTCCACAATGATGGGGGGTTTCATCAAGCCCTGCCCCCACAACCACCGCTTACACTGGCTTCGGTCTTCAGCATGGTGTCTAAAGACTCGGTTGATTTCACCTCGCAGCTTCATTTCCTGCAAACGATTCTAAACGCACCTCAACTCCCTGTTGATGAACTTTTAACAACCGCCTTACGGTTGTCTGCACAAGCGAGACCTGAAGAGGAACGCGAGCGCTTTCTACTTCAAGCCGGCCGTGAAGTCGCCCATTTGCTCCCACAGGACCTCACTCGCCTGGAGAACATCCTGCGCGGTCTGCGCGCATAGGAGTGAACCATCCTTGACCGCTTACGCCGCATCCATTGATATTGAATGCAAGAGGACGAACAATGTCAGACTCATCTGAACTCGACGCCTATTTCGGTCCCAAACGAGATGAACTCCCTCTCGGAATTGTCCTGGACGGATCGCTTTCCGCCGGTCTGCAGGTGAAACTAGATCCGCGATATGCTATCGAGAAACTCGCCGTAGGACGATACGTCGTCATCCAGAGCCGAAAAACCGGCAGCACCTTCTTTGGAATCATCACCGATATCGCTCTCGGAGCAACAACGCCCGACCTACTGCATCATCCGCCTGATGCAGCGGATACTTTCCTTCTCGATGTGTACTCCGGCGGGGTGGCTTATGCAACGCTGCACGTCAGTCCGATGTTAATGCTCGATGAGGAGGACGATCAGCCCCGCCCTATTAAAACGATCCCCTCTCATTTCTCAGCCATCTATGAGGCAACAGCGCAGGATGTCGCCCGTGTATTCGGGGAGGAGGACGATGAGCATTTCTACATCGGAACGCCGCTGGATATGAAGTCGGTTCAGATCAACCTCGACCTAGCCAGGTTCGTCGAGCGCTCATCCGGCGTATTTGGCAAGACAGGCACTGGAAAATCATTCATCACACGCACGATTCTCGCCGGCATCATCCGCTCAGGCCTGGCATCGACGCTGATCTTCGACATGCATAACGACTACGGTTGGTCGGTTAAGGACGAGGGCGGTCGAGAGTACAAAGGACTGAGGCAGCTCTTTCCAGATGGACGCGTTAGCGTGATCACACTTGATGAGGCGACCTCACGTGCCCGTGGCAGCAAGTTCGATGGGGTACTTACGATCGGCTATGAGGAGATCGAACCTGAAGACATAGAATTGTTGGCATCCTTACTCGGGTTGAGTG
>SOJU01000261.1 GCA_004376465.1 Anaerolineales bacterium
CGATGGCCAGCGTTTCATAGATCTTTTTTACGGGCAAACCCGCGGCCAAGAGAGGGTCGAGCACCTCGTCGTAATCGGAACTTCCAGCGATCGCTTTTTCGAAGATCGATGGGTTTGACGTCACGCCGGTTACACCGGATTTAAACATTTCCTCGAATTCGCCGGACTCCAGTAAAGCCCTGCGGATATTGTCATACCAGATAGACTGGCCAAGTTCATTCAAAGATTTCAGGTCTGCCATAAGAACACTCCTACCTATAGATTCGAGAGATCCAATCAGATTTCTAATTCAACCGGTCCCAAAGACCGGGATTAGTGCGCCATGAACTGCGCTGGCCGAATCCGAGGCGAGGAAAAGGATGACCTCGCTAATCGCCTGTGGAGTTACCCACCGGGAGAGGTCCGCATCCGGCATCGCCTTTCGATTGGCGGGCGTATCAATAGTTCCGGGGAGCACTGCGTTTACATTGATACCTTCGCGCTTGAGCTCAGCGGATAGACTTTCAGTCAACCTCAGTACCGCGCTCTTCGACATCGCATACACACCAGAGTTCGCCAAGCCTTTCGTTCCCTGACGAGCGCCGATATTGATGATCTTACCGCTCCCTGCTTTCAACATATGGGGGATGGCTGCCTGGCAACTCAGAAAAGTTGTCCTGGCATTCAAATCCATCAAGAACTCCATCGTTTCTACCGGAGTCTCATGAACCGGTGTTCCTGCTTGATATCCGCCGACAGTATTGATCAAGACATCGACGTGACCATAATGCGCGATAAGCTTTGAAATCGCGTCGTCGACCGATTCTTTGGAGGCCATATCAACCCCGTCAATCAGGAGATGTTTCTTCAACCTCGAAATTACAGGGAAGATCTCCTGAAGCCGGCCCGCATTCCGATCCAGAAGGACCAAACTCGCCCCTTGAGCTTCAAATGCACGAACCACAGCGCTTCCGAGATTTCCAGCTGCTCCTGTGATTACGACGACCTTATCAGAAAAATCAACCATAATGCACCATGCTTTTCGAAGTTTACCGACCCTCGGGGATATTGCCCCCAATAATCAGATAGGGTTTCTTTCGTGATTCTTACGGGGAATTGTCTCAAGCTGAGCAGTCTTGCACAGCTACGTCCACTATTTTCACGCATCGCGCTAGGTCACTCCAGCGAAACGTT
Source organism: Anaerolineales bacterium (assembly GCA_004376465.1). Classification (GTDB taxonomy): domain Bacteria; phylum Chloroflexota; class Anaerolineae; order Anaerolineales; family E44-bin32; genus E44-bin32. The sequence continues at coordinate 1,174 of SOJU01000261.1, forward strand.
AGCTGGATCTATGTTTGGATCGAAGCATAGGTCCGGACTTCTCGTTCAATTCGATCCCCCATCTCGTCCATGGCAACATCGAGTTCATAATCCTTTTGCAGCCCGAGCCACACGTCTGGACTAGTTCCAAAGAATTTCGCTAGCCGCAACGCAGTATTCGCAGTGATCCCTCGCTTTCCTAATACGATTTCATTGATACGGCGAGGGTGCACACCGATGGATAACGCCAAGCGATTCTGACTTAACTCCATCGGCTTTAGAAAATCCTCAAACAACACCTCACCTGGGTGCACGGGTGCCAAGCGTTCGATTTTACCCATCACACATCTCCTTAGTGATAGTCAACAATTTCAACTTCATAAGCATCATTTGCTCTCCATTTAAAACAAATCCGCCAGCGATCATTGATCCTTATGCTATATTGACCCTGCCGATCTCCTTTCAATTTCTCAAGTCGATTAGAAGGTGGGATGCGAAGATCATTCAGATCTTGAGCATTATGAAGAAATCGGAGCTTGCGATAGGCTGGTTGCTGAATATCCGGTGGCAATTTGCGCGAGCGCTCACGACGAAATATCTTTTCAGTCTCTGCATCTCGTATCGACTTGACCATATAATAATTATATAACGCTACACGCTAAGCTGCAAGTGTAAGTATGTAGGTCGTCATAGGGAATATCACCAGTTTAATTTTTGGATCTCAGAAAGATGGTCGTTACACCAGAGCTATTTTCAACACCTGGCTTGCTGGATACCCTCCGGGAGCAACACGCACTAAGCTGGCGCTCACATAATAAAAGGGCAACGATCACATCTCCCCGGATTCCCTCGAACTCCAGAGGCAAAGTGCAACATCGACATGCCGATTTGTGATATCTTGAGTAACAGCGCGCGTTTCGAACATAAGTGAGACTGAGCAACGAGGTAATATTAAGGTTACAGACAATTTGAGGGATCTATCTTTCCGAGAGGGGTGTATGCTATTGAAATCTACCGAGCTCCCAAAACCCAGATCTCAGGGGTCCATCTCGCTAGAACAGGCAACAGGAAATCGAAAATCCGTGCGCAGCTTTACAAAACAAGCCCTTTCCTTGGAACAAATAGGACAACTTCTTTGGTCCGGCCAGGGTCTTCGCGATACGATCGGTCAGCGCACGGTCCCCTCTGCCGGCGCGCTTTACCCACTCGAACTTTATCTGGTCATAGAAGAGGGTGTATACCATTATGTCCCAGACGGGCATAGAATGGAGCCGCACGTTGAGGGGGATTTGCGCTCCTCGCTGAGCAGCGCCGCGTTGGGGCAGGAATGTGTCGCTCAAGCTCCGGCGACATTGCTCCTGACGGCGATATTCAGCAAGATCGAAACGAAATATGGAAAAGAACGCTCGCCTCAGTACATCTATCTCGAAGCCGGGCATGCAGCCCAGAATATCTTATTGCAGGCGAAAGCCCTCGGGCTTGACGGCGTCCCTGTTGGAGCTTTCTATGAAGACCAGGTGAGTGAAGTCTTGCAGCTCCCGCGGACGCATTATCCGTTATATTTAATCCCTCTTGGATTTGCAAAAAAGATCGGCTGATCGCCTATTGCATGACCCGCTAAAATCAAGAGCATAGCGTGCGTTCTGCTGGCCGCCTAGAGGAGCTCCATCCCTGGCAATTCAAGTAATTTCAATTTATAAATATACAAGCACAAATTACCATTTCCCTAGTGCTTCATCGAAGCAGAAACAGGAAGCGAGTTAATGTCAAAAAAAGAATTCAAAGATGTAATTAAACGAAGCGGCGCCATCGTGCCCTTCAACAAGGAACGAATCGACAATGCTATCTATCGCGCCGCAGTCTCAGTCGGTGGGCGCGATCGCGAGCGCGCCCAATGGCTTGCCGAGAAAGTTGTCGAATATCTTCATGAGAACCTGCCCGAGGGGCACACCCCTCACATCGAAGAGATCCAGGACGCGGTAGAAAAAACGTTGATCGAGAATGGTCACGCCCAAGTCTCCAAGGCGTACATCCTTTATCGTGAAGATCGAAATAGATCTCGACGGGAGGCTGGTAAACGGGCTTCGACTCACGGAGATAACATACCTTGGCGCAAGGTCTGGTATGTCCTTGACTGGGCAATAAAACACGACCTTCACACAGTATCCGCACTAAATAAACGGATTCTTAGAGGTGATTTCCCTCATATTGTACATGAGTCTGAATCCGCTTACGATGATAACGTCGAGACCGCAGCCCAGATGATCGTCGAGCGGAAAGATGGGTTGAAGCTGGTGATTGTCAGCGGTCCATCGTCTTCTGGAAAGACTACAACAACAATTAAAGTCGAACAACGTTTAAAAAAGCAGGGAATGCAATTCCGTGCCTTGAACGTGGATAATTATTTCTTCGATCTGGAAGAGCATCCGCAGGATGAATTCGGCGATTACGACTTTGAAACACCACAAGCGCTCGACCTGCCGTTGATAAACGAACACCTGCAAATGTTGACACGCGGCGAAGAAGTGCTGATCCCCTATTACGACTTCAAAGCGGGTCGCCGTATACCGGACCAAA
>SOJU01000180.1 GCA_004376465.1 Anaerolineales bacterium
CCGAAGCCATGCTCCATATCATGACCTCGTACGATAACCAAGTCAATGCCCTCGGTGATCAGAATAGTCGCTGACCGAGTGAAGGGTATTGTGCCATGACTATGCGCGAGGATTCGTTCACCGAGCACGTTTCCAACGAGATCTTCGACCTGCCAGCTGTCCGCAAAGGAAGGTGACTCACCATCGTCATCATGGAGAAGCGTGACGTCAAATCGGACCATGTAGTCGTCTAATTTTACAAAGCGGACATCGATCACGTTCGCTTCCTGGAGATCAAGTTCGGAGGGGGTTGGTGTGATTTCTTCCATAGGCTCTGCGCTAGCGATGACTGGGGGATTGGTTTCTACCAGGATTGGCGTCTCGATCCCGCTCGCACATGAGGTGAGTAGACCCCAAAGGAGCAGGGTTCGACCTATGTGTGAAATGCGTGCTTTATGCCATCCAACCATGAAACGCTCCATATTATATATACTATCTCAGTAACGACTTAAGTCCCTCACGACATTGTCATTTTAAGGAGCGGAGCGACGAAGAATCTCGTTCACGACAAGGAGCACAATTCAATTCAAAGAAGGAGATGCTTCACGGAGTTTAGCCTGAGCGAAGCCGAAGGGTTCAGCATGACAGGTTCATGCATACTGTCATTCCTTAGCCGTTTCACGATTCACTCGAAATGACATTCGGTAATGCGGAACCCTTCTTGGTCTATCGATAAACGTCATTTTACCCGCTTAATCATGCGCTGAGGTGTAATTGCTGGCGAGCGCCGATGTAGCGGGCGCTGGTATAATCGATCTATGCCAGAGCGAGAGCGACTCTACCGGGCGGAAGGGATCGTCCTAAGCCGCAGAGATTTTGGCGAGGCGGATCGCTTGTTAACCGTCTTCACCCGAGAGTATGGGAAATTAGAGCAAATCGCCAAGGGTGTTCGTCGGCCGCGCTCGCGTAAAGCCGGTCATCTTGAGCTGTTTACGCGCGTTCAACTGCTCGCGGCCCGCGGGCGTGAGTTAGATATCATCACGCAGGTCGAGGCGATAGAAACCTATCCACAGTTGAGCAAGGACCTTCAACTTGTGGGCCAGGCTTCCTATATTCTGGAGTTGGTCAAGCTTTTTACCGTGCAAGGGGAGGTAAACCGTGAGATCTACCGTCTCCTTGTTGAGACACTTGCGCGGCTTAACTCGGGTGATCCACCGTCCAAAGCCACCCGTTACTTCGAACTCCGTCTTCTGGAACTGGCTGGTTATCGTCCCCAGCTGTTTCGCTGTGGTCATTGCCAATCGGAGATCAGACCAGAGGCGCAATACTTCTCCTATATCGATGGCGGCATTCTCTGCCCGACCTGCGGTCGAGAGCAGAGGGGTGTTCGCCCAATCACACTGGCAGCGTTGAAGGTTATGCGGCACTATCAACGGAATCCTTTTTCGACCGCATCAACGGCCCGTATTCAAACACAGGTTCACCAAGAGCTGGATCACCTGATGGAGGGCTTTTTCATTTATCTCACGGAGCACAAACTGAATTCACCGATTTTTCTGCGCAGAATAAACCAGGATACTGTCATAACCCTTGAAGAGGATAAGATTGCGTAGGAGAGGAAAGTATTTTGACCCATCAATCCAAGACAACGCTGCAAGAAGTAATCTTGAGGCTGCAGGAATTCTGGGCCGACCAAGGGTGCATTATTTGGCAGCCATACCATACCGAGGTTGGCGCCGGTACGATGAACCCCGCAACTTTTTTACGAGTCCTCGGGCCGGAAGATTGGCGGGTTGCATACGTAGAACCATCGATTCGCCCCACGGATAGCCGCTATGGAGAAAACCCAAACCGGTGGGGGCATTACTATCAATTCCAGGTCATCCTTAAACCAGACCCGGGGAATCCACAAGAACTATACCTTGACTCACTCATTGCTTTGGGCATCGACCCGGCCAGACACGATATCCGTTTTGTCGAAGACAATTGGGAGCAGCCAGCGCTCGGAGCCTGGGGTCTGGGCTGGGAAGTCTGGATGGACGGACAGGAAATCACACAATATACGTACTTCCAACAAGCTGGAGGGAAGACTCTCGACCCGGTCTCGGTGGAGATCACGTACGGCCTTGAGCGGATCGTGTTGGCGCTTCAATCGATCGAGAGCTTCGTGGACATACAGTGGAACGAGCAGCTGACGTATGGCGATATCCTCCTTCAGCCTGAGCGTGAGTACAGCCGCTACAATTATGAAATTGCCGACGTCGAGCGGTTACGAACGATGTACGATGAGTTCGAGGCGGAAGCGAATGCATGCCTTGACGCGGGCCTGGTTTTCCCAACTCACGATTACATCTTGAAATGTTCCCATACCTTCAATCTGCTCGACGGGCGCGGGGCGGTCGGCGTGACCGAACGAGCGGCGCTCTTCGGACGTATGCGTGAGCTCGCTCGACGTGTGACGGATCTCTACCTCGAAGAGCGGGAGGAAGCCGGCTTCCCTTGGCGATCCCGGTGGCCGGTTGCACTTCCTGAAGTACCGTCAGTCGAACCAGGCACAGCGCCATCTGAGCCCGCACCATTCCTTCTCGAGATCGGCACCGAGGAACTCCCAGCAAAAGATCTGGCATCAGCGCTCTCTCAGCTGGAGCAGGGTGCCAGGAAGATGCTCGAAGAGAACCGTTTGCAGTATCAAAACATCAAGATACTCGGGACGCCACGTCGGCTGGTGCTCTATGTGGAGGGTCTGGCGCCGGCTCAAGAGGAGCGAATAACGCTCGAGAAAGGACCACCTGTTGATCGGGCTTTCGATGATGATGGGAAACCGACAAAAGCCGCGCAGGGTTTTGCGCGCAGCAAGGACGTCAGCCTGGATGCGCTTAAGCGAGAGGAAATGGATGGGGGCGTCTATGTTGTCGCCGAGGTACAAGAATCGGGTGAACCCGCGGATCAGGTTCTCAGCGCGACGATCCCTGACCTCATCGGCAGCATACGATTTGAGAAATCCATGCGTTGGAATCAAACCCAAGTCGCTTTCTCCAGGCCTATTCGCTGGCTGCTGGCGCTGCATGGTGAACATGTTGTGCCTTGTGAGTACGCTGATTTGTCGACAGGCAGAACGACGCGTCTGCTGCGATTCCAGGCGGATGAAAGCACAACGATTCAAGATGCAGCAGATTACTTACGGGTTATGAATGAGGGCGGAATTCTACTGGATGTGGATGAGCGCAGTCGCCGTATCCAGGAGGAGATAAAACGTCTGGCAAAAGAAGTGGGTGGCGAAATCGTCGACGACCCCAATCTCCTGGCTGAGGTGACGAATCTTGTCGAAAAACCGACCGCATTACGCGGTGCCTTCGACGACGAATTCCTGGAACTACCGCGGGAAGTGCTCATCTCCGTGATGAAGAAACATCAGCGATATTTTCCGATTGAGAAAAAGGGTGCATTGCTGCCTTACTTCATCAGTGTGCGCAACGGTGGTGAGGAGCACCTGGATACCGTTACTGTAGGTAACGAGAATGTCATCCGGGCACGTTTCGCCGATGCAGCATACTTCGTTAAGAAAGACCTCACAGTTCCGCTAGAATCCTACTTACCAAAACTAAGTACGCTGACCTTCGAATCGAGCCTGGGGTCGATGCTGGACAAAGTCTCGCGCATCGAAAAACTGACCCCTACGGTTGGCGAGATGCTGGGGCTTGAAAAAAACACGATCCAGGTCGCTC
>SOJU01000264.1 GCA_004376465.1 Anaerolineales bacterium
GGGGGGGGGGGGGGGGGGGGGGGGCGCCCCCCCCCCCCCCCCATCCCCCCTTTCCAAGGGGGGATTAAGAGGGGGGATAGAAGAGATAAATCGATTCGTTAAATCTGCATGTGTCTGTCTATTCATTCATGCACGAAAATCTCAAAGCGCAGGCAAATCCAAAGACCGGAAGCAGAGCTTCCGCACTCCACATCAAACCACAACCCACCACCGACGAAACCCGGCAGGGGCACGGCAATGCCGTACCCCAACGCAACCCTACCTAACATCAATCCCAATACCAATAATCACAGTAGTCCTTCTCCACACCCGGACCACTGACCATCCAGTTCCAATCCTCAAACTCCACCGTATACGCATCCAACGCTGCCAGTTCATCCAGCAGCGTCATCGCCCGCTTGTGTGATGCATGCCAGGATGGCCAATCCAGATCCTCCTGGCGATCTCCCTGCATCGCCCGGCGGCAAGCCAGGCTCGCCAGCAATTCCTCGCGCATGCCCTCCGGCGCTACTTGGGCGAACTCGACCAGCCCGGGGACGGCGTCATCCGATAAATATTGTAGATAAACCAGATCGATCTCACCCGTCTGCTCGAAACGCTTCACATTCTGGCGAACGATGAAGGCATCGACGTTTAGCAAATTCAATGTGACGACGAATCCCAGCGTGCCCAGCGCCGCGAACGGCGCGAAGCGGCGCAGGTTCCCACGGAATAACAAAATTAAGAAGACCACCAGGTGCAGCGCCAGCCAGGGGATGAACACGTGCGTGTAGGTCCGCAGCTCGGTAAAACCGTACGCCCCCTCGTAGAGCAGCAGCCGCTGCCATGCCGATACGAGGATCACGCCCAGCATCACCACCAAGCCCGTGCTCAAGCCGTTGAACCAGGACCGCTGGCGGCTCTCTCCCCGCTTGCCAAAATATCCCAGCGCCATAATTAAACCCATGCCCAGGAAAGCCACCCACACCAGTTCACCGAAGCCATTTCGGGCATAGTCGGCATAGGTGTAGCCGGCGGCTGTGATATTGGCTTCCCCGCCGAACAGGTAGCGGAACTGCACGACGACGAAGAGGGCGAAAAGCAGGTCGACCGCGCCGAGCACGATCATCGACTCGAGGAAGCCGACAAAGGGTTTCAGCAGCGGCTTGTCCTCACCTTGCAGCGTGCGTTTACCAGGGTCGAGCAGCGCGGCCACCAGCGCTCCGAGCATGAAGATCGCGCTCAGGACAATGACCACCCCACGTCCAACCCACTCGAGCAGCTTCTCGATGTTCAGCCAGCGCAGCGCCTCTTCAACGAGATCGCCGAAGACCAGGTCGGCCGCCGCCAATAAGGCGGTGAAGATGGCCAGCACAGGCAGCGCGAGCAGCACGCCGCGCAGTATGGCCCACCCCCGGCTGCCCCCGCCGCGCTCACCAGCAGCCCGCCGCCAGGCTTCCGTCATCGTCGCCCAGGGGCGAAAGAGCGCTTCGAGTGGGGGAACGATCACGGCAATGGCGAAATCCAGCCAGCCAAAGTTGATCAAGCGTCCGGTGCGGAAGACCCACACCCACAGCGCGAAGAGCATCCACGTCCCGACCACGCTCAGGAAAACCGTAAGCGGCTCCAGGCGCATCGCCGCCATCCCACTCAGAAAGAGAATCGGGATGACAAGCAGCCATTCCCAGCGGCTGGGTTGGACCCCTTCTAGCCGGGCGGTGATAAATAGCGCCACCGCGGTGAGCGCAGCCCAGATCGGGAAGTTGATCCCTAATGGGTGACTGTAGAAGAGGATCTCCACCCCCAGGCCCAGCAAGAACGCAATGGATGTCACTTCGAGCGCCCGCTTCACCTTGCGGCTGAAATCCGGTGTTTCCTTTGATTCTATGTTGAGTTGATTGTCTGTCTCCGTCATCGAGGCCTCCTATGGGTCTCTCGCCCAGATCGGGGCACGTTTTAGCAGGTTGTAGCATAACCCTTTAGGCATAATCCCGCTGGACGAATTCCCCACGATCGTCCGATAAATCGCCTCTCAAAGTCTACTCAAAAACTCTCAAGTAATGTGTCGATAGCTATCAGGAGCTATCAGTGACGCAATTTTCTCACAGATATTCAACGCTGCTTCACCGCGATTGGAGAACCTGGTTGTTTATTCCCTCCCCCATCCATGGAATATATTATATAATTGTATACTGATATGTTTATAGGAGAAGGTTCTATGCTACTTACTGCAGAGATCAATGCCATATCGCTCAAGGCGAAATTATTTCGGGGCTTTTCCGATCCATCGCGCTTATCCATCCTCGAATGCCTGCTTGATGGCCCCAGGAATGTATCCGAGATTGTAACCGTGACCGACCTCTCCCAACCGAATGCCTCCAATCACCTGTCCTGTCTCCGAGACTGCGGCCTCGTGACTGCAGTCCAGGAGGGCCGCTACGTCTATTATCGCCTCAGCGATGACCGAGTTGCCAACCTGCTCACGCTCGCCGATGAAGTGCTCGCCGAAGTCGCCCGAGGGGTCTACGAATGCACCAGGGTATCCCAAGCATGAGCGACACAAATTCAGCACACTTACAGATATTCGAGGTTCCCGTTGGCGGGATGGATTGTGCCGAGTGCAGCAAACACGTCCAGACTGCGCTCGAATCGATCCCCGGCGTTTGCTCCACAACGGTCTACCTCGCCGCTGAAAAAGCCGTAATTAGCGCCGATCCTTCACAGGTCGACAAGGATCGTATCCGCGCCGCCATCCAGAGCGCGGGCTATACCGTTCCGGACACCATCGTTCCCGCAGACCGGAGTTCAACCGAGGACCTTAGCAAACGTGTCAAAATCGCCTACGGTCTCATCGTGGCCGTAGTTCTGGCCATCGCCATCTTCGGGGAGTGGATGGGGGTCATCGACCGGCTGAATGGGATGGTACATCCGCTCCTCGGCGCCGTCATCGTCGCCCTCGCCGGATGGCCCGTACTTCGCAAAGTATTCCACGCCCTGAGTCAGAAGACAATCATCGCTCAGACGGTAATGTCGCTCGGTGTTTTTGGCGCCTTGATCATCGGAGAATGGATCACCGCGCTCATCATCGTTTTCTTCATGCGTGTTGGCGACGCCATCGAGAGCTACACGACGAACCGGGCCCGGAGCTCGCTGAAGAACTTAACCACGATGATCCCGAGGACTGCGTGCGTTATGAAGGAAGGGGTAGAAGCTATTGTACCCATCGAGGACGTCCATGTAGGCGACATTGTCCTCATCCGCCCCGGAGAGACGGTCCCTGTCGACGGTGTTGTCCGCTCCGGTCAGGCAGCTGTGGACCAATCCTCGGTCACCGGCGAATCGCTGCCGGTAGATGTGTATCAAGGCAGCCATGTGTACGCGGCCACAATCGTCCGCCAGGGAAGTGTGCAGGTTAGGACGACCAGGGTCGGGGAAGACACAACCTTCGGGCACGTCGTGCGTATGGTCGAGGAGGCGGAGGCGAACCGGTCGGAGATTCAAACCTTTGCCGACAAGTTCTCCGGCTATTTTCTCCCTCTCGTCCTGCTCGCCGCTGCGCTGACGTACATCTTCAGTCGTGATCCCCTGTCCACTGTCGCCGTGCTCGTCGTCTCATGTTCCTGTGCCATCGCCCTGGCGACTCCCATCGCCATGCTCGCCTCTGTCGGCGCGGCTGCCAAACATGGGCTGCTCATCAAGGGAGGCAAGTACATCGAGGCGTTGG
>SOJU01000277.1 GCA_004376465.1 Anaerolineales bacterium
GTAAGTTGACAGGGCGCTTGCGCAGAAGAAGAGCGGCAGCGACAAGCCCCAATCCGCAGGCGATCGCGCCACTCACCCAACTCGCGGCCGAGTGACCATAAAGTCCTGCATCACGACCGATGATCGATCCTGTGAGCAGCGCGAGGTAGGGCAGTAAAAGGCTGTGTACCCAGGGGGCTGCGGTCTCCAACGGCTCTCGCCAATCACCGAAGCGCTCCTGCACCCGCGGCCAGGCCCAGCTAGCCACGGTGGGCGAGATAATTAACGCGAGGGACCAAAGTGCCGCTTCCCAGGGCATCCTAATTATTACTCCTTCGATGACCCAATTGTCTGGCCTGTTACGCTAGGCACTTATCGTACAACTGTGATCAGGGTTGCTCCGCCATGTTCTCAGTAATCTGGGATGGTTCGAGAAGTATAGAAAGCGTGATTCGTGTTCCTTTGCCCTCCGCCGATTCGATGTGCAAGATTCCATCAATGAGATCGGCGCGCTCGCGCATGTTTACGAATCCTAGACTGCCGCGTTGTTCGTAATAGGCGTCTACGCTGCCGACGTTGAAACCTACCCCATCGTCTTCTACTTCGATGATGAATTGATCATCTTCGCCGCGCAGCCGAACCCAGATATGAGCGGCTTCTGCGTGTTTGCGAGCGTTGTTCACTGCCTCCTCGGCGATGTAGAAGAGAGCGCCCTGTTTCCCGAGATCGAGTTCATGAGGAAGCTCGGAATCAGTCTCGATCAGGACATTTTGATGGTGGATCTCGTTCTCTTTGTCGGCTAATTGATTGAGCGCAGCGACCAACCCGCTCCTTTCCAAAATTAGGGGCCGGATGGTGAAGAGCATGTGACGAATCTCGCGGGTTGTTTGGCGAGCCATGTCCTCGACGCGCATTAACTCCTCGGCAGCCTCTTCTGGATCACGGTCCATCAACCGCCTGGCAAAGTTCACCCGCATCGTGATCGCAGCGATAGTCTGTATTGGGCCGTCGTGAAGATCTCGGGCGAGTTTCTTCTGGGCTTCTTCTTCTAATTCGCTGATGCGCTTCTTCTCGGTCTCGAGACTCTCGTAAAGACGGGCGTTGTGCAGGGCGACGCTCACTTGTTGTGCGATGGCGCTTAGAAGATCGCGCCGCTCTTTGTTGAAAAAGCGAAGCGTTGGGTGGCCGTAAAGCAAGATTCCATAGGTCTCTAGTTGATAGGTCAGCGGGGCGACGAAGACATCGCAGCATTCCCAGAGTCCTGGCAATTGTTTGAGATCAGGGTCTTGATCTGGATTGCGCGCGAGGAGCGAATCCCCCCGAACGAGCGCTCGACTGAGCGCACCCGTATCTGTAATTAAGACGATCTGTTGTTTGTCCGGTCGAAGGTGCCGGGAGGCAACGACTTCAAAACCATCATCGGTCAGGAGCAGCAAAGCACATCGCAGCTTGTGTTCATGGCCGTCCCCCGAAATAACGGCTCGTGTGGACAAGTCGAGAGCGAGGTCCAGGACTTCATCAACATTGAGGCTGGAGTTGATCTCCACGGCCATGCGGACGAGCTCATTGGCCCGGGAGCGCTCCGCACGGCGGACTCTTTCCGCAAGCGGGTGGGTATCCTGGGCAGGAAAACGCAAGCCATCGATTAGGTTTTTTTCCAACCACGCCAGGAGCATTGAAGAGGGAAGCAAAATCAGCGCATAAGTAAGTATTGTTCGTAAGGGATAGGGATCCAGCCCAAGTGAAGCATAGGTCAGAATATAGGCACTTGCCAATGCACCAACAGTCCATAGCGGAGCAAGAATGATTCCGTCGACAGCAGCGAAACCGAGAGGCCCGATGATTAGTGTCCACCATAGCGGACTTTGTGCCCCTCCGCTGTGCGCGATCAAGAATAATCCGAAGGCTAGATCAGCAAACCCGCTAAGGCGGAAGAAGATAGCCGCGTGCCAGCCATTGGTCATTACCAGACTGGTGAGCAAGGAGAGCAGCAGCCATGCACCACAGAGAAGGGCCAGCTCCGAGTTGAGCAGGCCAAAATACCCGGCGACGAAGAGCGCCCCTATTAGCAGTAGGCTGCGAAAAGCCCACGCCGCCCATATTTGACGGATGCTGGGTGACTTCAGGGATGCGAACATCGTCTTTATGATAATCTCGAAACGCCTCAATGCAACTGGTGGCAATCCAATCCGAGTAAGTTAAAAGAATGGTCTTTAAATTTGAGCTTTACATGTAGGGGGCGTTTAAGGGCGCACAGGGGCGTGCCTATCCACTATCAACCTTCGATTTCTCGGTTTTGAGACGTTTCCCGACGCGCACTGAGCCAGGACCAGAGAGCGCCGCGTTGGGGTGCGACTACGAAGATGATGGCGAAGATCGCAGTTGCGACCAAGACGATTGACGCCCCGGAGGCGACGTTGATATAGAACGATAGATAGAGCCCGAGCACGGAGGAGAGAGCACCGATTAAAGCCCCCAGAAGCATCATGTTTGGCAAACGCCTTGTGAGAAGGTAGGCGGACGAAGCCGGCGTGACCAGCATTGCCAGGACGAGGGCAACGCCAACAGCTTGAAGAGAGATCACGATCACAACCGCGAGCAGAACGAGCAGTAAGTTCTGGAGGAAACTCACCGGCAAGCGCAGCGTTTTCGCCAATGTGGGATCAAATGAGAGGACAAGAAACTCCTTGTAGAAAGCAAATACAGTCAGCAAGACTAAAAAACCCAATATGCCCATCAGCATCAGGTCAGAAGTTGATACTCCGAGCAAGTCACCAAAGAGAATGTGAGTCAGGTCAACGGCGTAGCTTCGTTGGAGTGAAATGAGCGCTATGCCCAAGGCAAAGGCGCCAGCGAAAACCACGCCGATAGCCGTATCGTCCTTGATGTCTGTGCGCCTGCTGATGAACCCGATCAGAAGTGCGGCCAGTACGCCGAAGATCAGTGCCCCAACGGCGTATGGCCACCCCAGAAGGAATGCAATCACCACGCCAGGAAGAATAATGTGTGCGAGCGCGTCGCCGAAGAAAGCCATACCGCGCAGCACGACATAGGCACCAAGAATGGGGCAAACGACTCCGACGATGAGAGAAGCCCACAGGCCGCGCACCATGAAGCTATATTGAAAGGGTTCGACCAGGAAAGAGAGCAGCTCGTTCATGACCTCAGAATCTCATCCTCTCCCTCGCAGTAGGTATCACTGAGGATAAGCGCACCGTCAGCGCCCGGAAGCATATGAACCTGTTTGCCGTAGGCCTGGATAAGCGCTTCTTGAGAGAGTGCATTTACTGCCGGTCCGTAGCTTATCAAACGCCGATTCAACAACATTACTTGATCGAAGTGCTTCGCGGCGAGGTTAAGGTCATGCGTGGCGGTGAGTACTGTTACACCAGCTTGGTGCAGGTCGTCTAGAATGCGCAAAATAGCATTCTGGCTGAGAATGTCGAGACCGGTGAGAGGCTCATCGAGCAACACAACTTCCGCCTCCTGCGATAACGCCTGAGCTAGGAAGACTCGCTGCTGTTGTCCACCGGAGAGCTCCCCGATCCTGTGCTCGGAAAAAGCACTCATGTCGACACGCTCCAGCGCCTCGCGGACGATGGTCCAGTCTGCGCGTGTCGGCCAATGAAAAAAGCCGATTTGATGGATGCGCCCCATCATTACGACCTCGGCAACGTTAGCCGGGAAATCCCAATCGACCTGGCTGCG
>SOJU01000197.1 GCA_004376465.1 Anaerolineales bacterium
GGCAGCGAACGCTCATTGTCCTTTTCTTTTCGCAGATGGCAACGGCGGTCGGTTTTTCCAGCATCTTCCCTTTCCTTCCGCTCTATGTGAAGAGCCTCGGATCTTCGACCGGCATGAGTGTCGAACTCTTGTCGGGTCTGGTATTCTCCGCTCAAGCGTTCACCATGATGCTCGCCGCCCCTGTGTGGGGCCGGCTTGCGGATCGCTATGGGCGTAAGCTTATGATTATCCGCGCCAGCTTTGGTGGAGCGATCGTTCTATTAATGATGGCCTTTGTCCAAACTGCAGAACAGTTGGTTGCTCTTCGAGCCCTACAAGGATTGATCAGTGGGATCGTCGCTGCGAATTCTGCTCTACTGGCGGCGCAAGTTCCAAGAGAACGCATGGGCTACGCCATGGGCACGCTTCAGGTAGGACTCGGAGCTGGCGTGGCCTTCGGACCTCTCATCGGTGGGATCGTCGCCGATACCTTTGGTTACGCTTCTGCTTTCTATGTAACGGCGGCGATGCTCTTTCTGGCAGGTGTGCTGGTTTTCATCGGGGTCCAGGAGGATTTTCATCCGCAGGTTTCGGAAGAGAGAAAAGGGCAGGGGATCTTCGCTTTTTGGGGTCAGCTCCTGAAATTCCCTGGTGTGAAACCGACATACAGCCTTCGCTTCCTTATCCAATTGGCTCGCAGCATGCTTATTCCGGTTATGCCGCTTTTTGTAGTGGAACTTATGGCCGATGCGGCACGGGTGAACAGCTTCACCGGGCTATTAATTGGTGCTCGAGCAGCAGCTACCACAGTAAGCGCAATGTTCTTGGGTCGATTAGCGGATCGTATTGGGCATAGGAAAGTAGCTGCCACCAGCGCGATATTTGCTGGGTTATTCTACATCCCCCAGAGTCTGGTTACGGAAGAATGGCAGCTTCTTATCCTGGCAATCTTAGTCGGTGTGGCGCTTGGGGGCGTAATCCCAACCTTAAACGCAATTCTGGCCCGATATACGGAAAGCGGCGCAGAAGGAGCTGTGTTTGGCTTGGACACCTCGATACGATCCGGTGCGAGATCGGTCGCGCCGCTTTTGGGATCGTGGATAGCGCTCTCCTGGGGTTTGAGGGGAACCTTCGTCGTGACCGGGCTTGTTCTCTTAGCCACAGGTTTTGCTGCCCGAATCATCCTGCCGGAGCCAGCACAACCAAGAAAACCTTCTATCCCCAGACCCCATCCTTCGAATTTATAACCTCACCCATTGTAAATGTAACTGGATCTACGGCTTTGGCGTGGGCAAACTCTGCCTGTGATGGGAAGCAGAGCTTCACACTATCCAGGAACTGATTTCAGAACCAGATTTGCGATTGCGAGGGTGCTGGTTGATCCTGTTTTCTAGATAACCCCCTCAATGCTTTGGTTTCGATCCTTCACTGCCCAGGCTCAGATGCATTCATGCAGAGTCCTTGAAATTGAATATACTTGCCGAAGTGTGTTTGAAAAGAGGGTGCACTGCGCCTTACAGTTGATTGGAGCGTGAAATCATCCCTTCCTGGTTCCTGAAAGGAGCCCATAATGACTCCCTCGCGAAATGTTGTTTCACTGTTCGCTCTCCTCGCGTTGAGCCTGGGTGTACTCGCATGTGCGGTCACCGGCAGAACGACGCCAACACCGCTTCCACCGAGTCCGACGCAAGCACCACCGCCATTGCCCACCCAAACCGCCACGACTCCTCCGTCTACGGCAACCCCACTTCCGCCAATTATCGACGAGGCGAACATCTTCGACCTCACCGCTGTTCGCACCCTCTCGGGACATGGCAATAGTGTTAAGGCGTTAGCTTTCTCTCCGGACGGTGAAACGCTGGTTGTCTCAACCGGTGGAAGCAGCAGTAGACAGGAACACCGCTTGCGGTTGTGGGACGTAAGCACGGGGGACCTGATCGCCACCAGCGAAGAATTTGGCGCAATCGCTTGGGATGTGGTCTTTTCTCCCGATGGCGAGATGATCGCTACCTCGTTGAGGGATGGCAGGATTGTGTTCTTGGACACGACAGATCTGAGTAACATTGGGGGCTTGACACATGCTGGTGAGGTCAACAGCCTGGCCTATTCACCCGATGGTAGCCTGCTCGCCGCAGGTGTGGCTGAGGCTGGGAATGGGATGGTTTACATATGGGACGTTGCCAAGCAAACCATCATTCGCAGTTTCTGGGCGCATCCTTACAGTGTGCCCAGTATGGCTTTTTCTCCAACAGGGCAATTCTTGGCTACTGGAGCTATCGATCGAGCGGTGAAGGTCTGGCAGGTAAGCAACGGCCGACTCCTAGAGACCCTCGCGCAGGATGGTCAGGGAACGAGTGTGGTCTTTTCAAAGGACGGTTCCCTGCTAGCTACGGCGATGTGTGCCCTTTCCGATGCAAAATTGAAATGCCTGCGCGGTGAAGTATGGCTCTGGAACGTGTCGGATTGGGGTCTGGTAAGGACCCTGAGTGGTCCGGTGGATTGGGTCGAGGCGGTAGCGCTTTCACCCGAGACGGCGCTTGTTGCCGGCGCTAGCAGGGATTTCGCCGTTTATGTATGGCGGCTCAGGGATGCAACCCTTCTGCGGACATTAATCGGTCACAACGAGGGGGTAACGGCGATAGACTTCTCCCCTGACGGTCGTACTCTGGCAACGGGCTCTAACGACGAAAGCGTGATCCTGTGGGCCATAGAGCCATGATTTGGAATACTCAACCTGGGCGGGCTGCATCGATCGTGTTTTTCGTGTTGAGTAAGGCCCGTTGAATGATAAAGCCTGATGAAATCCACTTGCCCCTCTGGTTAATCCATCCTATAGTGCCGCAATTATTCGGTTCTTCAAATCTACATTCCCGGAGGTTAACCAATGACAACTACGTCTTCTCCTGCTCGCTCATTCTTCATCGCCATCATCCTCATTATGTTGCTCCTTGCGGGGTGTAGCGGATCTTCAGTGGATGTAATAGCACCTGAACCTGACTCAGAGGTAAAGCCGACGGCGCCGAGTGGGGAGGCGGGCACAGCTACGATACGGATTGAACGCACGGGGAAAAGCACCGGCGTGGATTGGCACTGGGAAGTATACGGAGAGTTTCCGATTACACTTTACTTCGACGAAGGGGATGATTCACCCCTCTTTTACTCTACCGGCAAGGGCACGGGAGTAATGACGGGCACAGGCACTGGATCGGTGGGAATAACTGGGAACATAACGGCAATTTTTGATGTTAACTTTGAGGTGTACGGTGCTTTCAACGCAAAAGATTGCAGCGTGGAAGTCTATATTAAAGAAGTATGGGCGGAGGGCGCAGAAGTGACCATGGAAGTAGAAGGCGTGGTGCTTTCCGGGCAGACTGACGAGTTTGTTATTTTTACGGATAACACATATGAACACAAGTCCTTGAAGTTCCCGCTGGGTGTTGGGCAAGTAACCAAACAGCGAACGATTGGGAATACAGCCTGGGATGCAACCTTCACAATCACCAGTCTTAGCGTCCCCGAATTCACCGGTTGTGGTTCATTCGAATATCAGGATGAGTCCTTGGATACGTCTGAAAATGGATCCTGAGGAGGAGTCCAGCCTGATTATTTTCGATAGGCCACATACACATCCGCTTCGATGATCTCATCGTCGATGA
>SOJU01000021.1 GCA_004376465.1 Anaerolineales bacterium
GGATCGTTGTCGTCATACGAGCCTTCATTGGCGATCAACTCATACCACTTTCCCTGCAGATACATGCCGAAGGTATGAAGGCTGTCTGGTTTGAAGGGCTCGTTCCCCTTCTCTTTTACCGCAAACACCTCACTGAGCTGCCCCAGGAATTCCTCGGGGGTCAGGCCATTTAAGTCCATCACCACGCGGTTGTAATCCAGGATGCGCAGCTGATCGTCTGGAAAGTGCACTGCCAGGAAGTAGTTGTACTCCTCGTCCCCGGTGTGATCCGGGTTGCCCTTCTTCTTCTCATTACCCACCAGCGCGGCCGCAGCCGTGCGATGATGACCGTCGGCAACATAGGTTGCTGGAAGTTCGTTGAATAACTCGATCAAACGCTGGATTTTACTCTTGTCGGTTATCACCCAGAAATGGTGGCCGATACCATCAACGCTTGTGAAATCATATTCGGGATCCTGGTTCTCCACGATGTCCTTGATGATTTCGTCAATATCGGGAACGGCGGGGTAGGCAAAGAAGACGGGCTCGATGTTCGCATTGGTAATACGAACGTGTTTCATTCGATCCTCTTCTTTATCGGGGCGCGTTAATTCGTGCTTCTTGATGATCCCATTCATATAATCATCTACACCTGCGCAGCCGACCAAACCGTATTGCCTACGGCCATCCATGGTTTGTGCGTAGATGTAGAGGTGCTCTTCGTCGTCCTGCTTTAAATACCCCTTCTCTTGAAACGACGCGAAGTTCTCCTTCGCTTTGTCGTAAACCGCCTGAATGTGTATGTCGGTTCCCGGGTCGAAGTCGATTTCAGGTTTCGTGATGTGCAGCAGCGAATGAGGATTTGCTTCCTCCCGGGCTTCTTCCGAGTTCAGCACATCATACGGGCGGCAAGCCAGCTTCTCCACAATGTCCACCGGCGGGCGTATGCCCCGGAAAGCTTTCAATATCGTCATAGCTCTAATCCCTCACAGATGATCTAAGTAGCGAAACTAATCAGGGTCCTAGCATTATTGCCTGAGGAGCCTTTCGATATAGCCCGGGATAAGCTCCGCGACGGAGAATCTCGCCCTACTATAGAGATCTTAAAGGAAAAAAACGAGATTCTTCGCTCCCGGAGCCTGTCCTGAGCGGATTCGAAGGAGTCGCTCAGAATGATAAACTGGTTTCGGGATAAGCGGCGGCAAAAGGCTCGCGGCATCTGAAATACGGCAGTGCGCGGCGTCCGCGCCATCCCGATGTTAGGCGGAATATCTTTCAAACTATGAATCTGAACACCTTCAAGACCATTCGATTGGTTTTGGAACAGAAAAACCATCTCCAATTACTGGATCAGAGAACTGGAACTGGCGCAGTCTCTTCCACTTTGTTCGATACGTGTGATCGGCAACTGTGATTAAATCCTTGGATACCCGGAATGGTGGAAAAACAACGTGCAGGGCAATTCCCTTCCCTATGGTCCTTATCCAATTCAATGTAGGAACCTGGTCAGAATCGCCTGTAACCAAGACAAGTGCATCATGCCCCATGGTTAACGCATCAGAGTACATATGTAACGCCATTAGTACATCGGTTTGCTTCTCGGAGAATCCTGATCCAATCGGAATATGTTTTCCCTGGATAACAGTCAAATGATCAAGAGTGCCGAGAGCTTTTAAGTATGCTTCTTGCCTATACTGTTTCTGGGGATTTCCTCTAATCGGAGCCGTGAAGTACTTGATTTCCTCGAGGTGATGACTCTTAGGGAGGAAAGATAGGATGAACTCATCGAGCTTTAACCAGAGATATTTTCGGAGAGGGCGACTGGAGAGATCGCCCGGTATTTTATATCGCTTATCCATTAGACCACTATAGAGATTGAACCCATCAACGTATGCAATTGTCTTCATTTTTCCTCATTGAATATCAGTCAACCCTAATGTATAATTACTTTACAGCCCCGTAGTCTAGCGACTACGGCCGCAACCACTCCCATGGGGTGGTTGCTTTTTTATAATCATACATCCGCCTAACTGAGCAGTAAATACCCTCGTTTCGCCCATGCCAAACGCTTGGAAAACGAGGGTTCCCCTGATGCATCCAATTTGCGCAGGCAATTTACCGTTTTGAACGATGCCCCCAGATTATTTGTTAACCTGGAAGGTCTTATCACCGTTTTCCAGAAAACCTACTATTTGCGTCATGGCGGCAGCGCCAGCGTTGATATTCGCCTCGGCAGTCTGGGCGCCCATTTTCTTCGGCGTGAAGAAAAACCTGCCGGGGTATTTCTCTACAATTTCGTCTTTGCAGTCGGGAGCGATATCGGCGATATAGGAAAAGTCTTCCCGATCTGCAAATACCCTTAACAGGTCGTCTTCGTGGACGACTTCTTTACGGGCGGTGTTGACCAAAACAGCAGGTTCGGGCATTTTGGTCAGGAGTTCATAATTGATGGAGGCTTTTGTTTCGGCGGTGACCGGGATATTTATGGAGACAAAATTGCAGGTGCTGTATAGTTCTTCCGCGGATTCTACGCAGACAACGTCGTCGCCTTCAATAACATCTTTGGGGATATATGGGTCGAAAGCGAAAACGTCCATCCCGAAGCCTTTGGCAATTCCGGCAATTAATTTACCCACGTTGCCATACGCATGCAGGCCAAGTTTTTTACCTTTTAACTCTGTGCCTGCTTTACCGTTAAAGCCATTCCTCACCAAATAAACCATCATTCCCAGCGCAAGCTCGGCGACGGCGTTTGAGTTCTGGCCCGGTGTATTCATCGCTACGATGCCTTTTTCTGTGGCTGCTTCTAGGTCGATATTGTCATAGCCCGCACCGGCACGAACGATGATCTTCAGATTCTTCGCCGCTTCGATGACTTCTCTGGTGGCCTTATCGCTCCTGATAATCAGAGCGTCCACACCGGCGACGGCGTCTATAAACTCTCCCTGATCGGCGTATTTCTCAAGAAGAACGAATTCGTAGCCGGCATCACCGGCGATCTTCTCGATTTTTTCAACAGCCTCGGGAATGAATGGTTTTACGGTTGCAACCAGAATTTTTGTCATGTCAGTATCCTTATGATCTTGCTGTGAAAACCAGGGGGTATTCTCCCTGGCTTTCGCGTTGTGCTAATGCTCTGCTTCGAATTCCTGCATGCTGTCCACCAAGGCCTGCACGCTCTCGATGGGCAAGGCGTTGTAGCAGGAAGCGCGGAACCCGCCCACTGACCGATGGCCCTTAATGCCGATCATGCCTTTGCCAGCAGCGAACTCCAGGAATGTGTCTTCGAGGTCCTTGTATTCCTCATTCATAACGAAGCATATATTCATCCGGGAACGATCTTCTCTCGCGACAGTGCCTACAAATAATTTGTTGCGATCAATTTCGTTGTAGAGGAGATCGGCTTTCTCGTTCTTGATTTTCTCAATTGCCGTCATGCCGCCCTGGTCCTTCAACCAGATTAGGGTTTGCAGGGCGCTGAACACAGGCATGACCGGAGGTGTGTTGAACATCGAACCTTTGCCAATGTGGGTTCGATAGTCGAGCATCGTTGGAATGTCACGCTCTACCTTTCCGAGAATGTCTTCCTTGATAATCACAATTGTCGCCCCTGCGGGTCCCAGGTTCTTCTGATCCCCGGCGTAGATGAT
>SOJU01000296.1 GCA_004376465.1 Anaerolineales bacterium
GCGATGCCGCCTTGCGCTGCGCCGCTGTGGGAACGCAAGGGATGGATCTTGGAAATGACGCCGATATTCTTGACGCCCTCCCGGCTGGCGGTCATTGCTGCCCAGGTGCCTGCTAATCCGGCTCCGACAATGATGACATCGTGTGTGATCGTTTCTGTTGACATTAAACCTCTTCCAAGGGCGACCTAGTAATCTCTCGATGGATATAGAAGTGAAAATTGTAACCCTTATCGCTGGGAAGCTCAAATTGCTGATTCAGAAAGTTGTTCTGATGATCTTCACCCGACCGCCTTGTCAGCGGGAGTGCTCGCAATATTATCCTCTCGAAACTAAAAGTACATCAATAATACACTGTCCAGTAAGTATAGAAAAACACCGATGGCCGTGTTGAAAGTAAGGTTTCGGCATTGAGCGGCAATTGGAGGTAACGCAGACGCTATTCATTTCCCAGGGATACCATGAACTATCCGATTATGCAGGGGGTACATAGAATAGTTGGCGCAATTGGTGGAGGGTGCACAACGCTCAAGGTTTGGCGATCGTAATTGAGAGGGTAATTACGTGAGAAAGGCAATTTGCTGGGAGAGTGCGTGATGAATTTCGTCAGAGCCAAACGGTGTTTGCTACTAGGGATCGTGGTTGTAATCGTTGCGGGCTGCGCTCGAGGAGCTTTGACTCAGACACCGGCGGCAACACTTGTTACCGCTACATATTGGCCCACTGCAGGCTGGCGCTCATCCACCCCCGAGGAACAGGGGATGGACTCGGGCTTATTGTCCGCGATGATGGGGGAGATCCTTGAGGAGAATTACGCAATCGACAGTGTGACCATCGTTCGCAACGGCTACATAATCGCGGATGTTAGTATCCACCCTTTCAGCTCTACTTCAAAACACAACATTTATTCCTGCACGAAGAGCGTCGTTTCAGCACTGGTTGGGATCGCTATCGATCAAGGCTACATCGAGGGGCTGCAGCAACCCGTGTTGAGTTTTTTTCCACAACGGACCATTGCTAATCGCGATGCAAATAAGGAGATGATGACCTTAGAGCATTTGCTGACGATGACGACAGGTTTTCGATGCCATGATTCTTACCAATATCGCT
Source organism: Anaerolineales bacterium (assembly GCA_004376465.1). Taxonomy (GTDB): domain Bacteria; phylum Chloroflexota; class Anaerolineae; order Anaerolineales; family E44-bin32; genus E44-bin32. Next base: position 1,108 of record SOJU01000296.1, read on the forward strand.
GGAGCGGCCTCAATCAGATGAGAGAAAGCGAGGATTGGGTTCAGTTTGTGCTTGATTTGCCCATGGAGGGTGAGCCAGGGGAACGATTCGAATATTGCAACGGTGCTTCGCATCTCCTTTCGGGGATCATCCAGGAAACGACCGGAATGAGTGCTAACGAGTATGCAACGGAGCACCTTTTTGGTCCTCTGGGTATTTCTGATGTAGACTGGTCGTCTAGTCCCCAGGGGATACCTGTCGGGTATAGCGAGTTGAGAATGCGCCCGCAAGATATGGCGAAAATTGGCTTTCTTTACTTGAACGAAGGTCGCTGGGATGGAGAGCAGATCGTCCCCTCAGAGTGGGTGGTTTCTTCAACGAGTCAATTCATCTCAGCTACTCTCGAGGATGGTTACGGATACCAATGGTGGGTCGATGATTCCGGTATGTATCTAGCGCTCGGGTATAGGGGACAATTCATTTACGTAATACCCGAGAAGGAAATGGTCGTTGTTTTCACATCCAGCTTGGAGGACAATGACTTCTATGTTCCCCAGACGCTCTTGAACGAGTTCATCATCCCCGCGGCAGTTACATCAAGAACATTGCCTGACAATCCAGAGGGTGTCGCTCTCCTTGAGTCCCTCATCGAGGAGTTAGCCAGCCCCTGAGGTGTATTAACGAGAGCCAATCAAAGCTTGGCCCGATTATCACAATATTTAGCTGCCAATCCGGCCAATTTATATATAGGCTGCTTCTGATCCACATCATTTCGGGAGTCGGGTGATTAGGAAGGAATACCCATCGCTAACGTGAAACGGGTCGGTCAAAACTACGTTATCCTATACGAGGGAAATCATTCTGATTCCATGTTAGGAGTGCCATGTCGAAACCTGTAATCCTTCTTATTGATGACGAAAAACCATATGCCGAGGTTATTAAAGAGGCGCTTGAAATCAACGGCGTCGAAGTCCTCCTCGCTCACAATGCGATGGATGCGCTTAACCTCTTCCAGCAGGTCACTCCCGACCTGATCCTCATGGATGTCATGATGCCGGAAGTGGACGGCATCTCGCTCCTGCGCTGGATTCGTGAGCATTCAGAGAATGAAAGCCTCCCCATCCATGTGGTGAGCGCCAAGGCGCAAGAGGAAGATCGAAAAGCAGCCATCACCGCCGGCGCAAATGGTTTCCTGGCAAAGCCGTTCACGGTTGACGAAATGCGCGATGTGATCGGCCAATACGTACCGTTGACACCGCCAATTAAGAATTAAACCAAATTTCCAAACCACCGTGGTGAGGTCAATCTGTCATCAGACGAGGCAAGTCATTTGATGACAGATTTTTCTCGTATTGAGAAACAGTTGGAGCAGGTTGTGCGTACGGTTGACTCCCTGGAAATGGCAACCGGCAATGGGCAACCAGTTGAAACTGCTTAGATTCCCACGGGCTGACTGCTTTTAGCCTTCGATTATCCTCCGCTCAGGGTTTTATTTAGAAACATGACCTTATAATCCCAGCTAGGCGCTCAAAGATGACCGCGTGGGGGTGGTTCTCCTATCATCGCCGAATGCGCTAATGTAGAGAAGCGCAATATCGTTATCTGGATGAAGTGTTTTATGGCTGAACGAAAAACGCTGTGGAAAAGGAATAAGGAAACCGAGGTCCCCTCCGGCGATCGTAAGCCACGCAGGTTATCCAAGGTCATCAGGTGGGGTCTAGTCTTTTTTGTCATGCTGTTGGGATGGACGGTCTGGAATTTTTCCGCGCGCTATGACAACCGCATCTACAACCCTGATGAATTGGAACTTGTTCCTGAACGGTCTGTCGCACTGGTCTTCGGCGCCGGCTACTGGGAAAATGGCGCATTGAGCGATATTTTGCGCGATCGTCTCGATGCAGCTATTGAACTCTATCGGTTCGGGAGAGTGGAGAAACTGTTGTTCAGCGGTGACAACCGTGTGGTTGAATACAACGAGCCGGGGAGGATGCACGAATACGCGATCTCGCAAGGGGTACACGATGAAGACATTGTTTTGGATTTCGCCGGCAGGCGAACCTATGATACATGCTATCGGGCGCGTGATATTTTCCAAGTACAGGATGTGATCTTGGTAACGCAACGCTATCATCTCCCCCGTGCCTTGCTGACCTGTGATGGCCTGAATGTCGATGCGGTTGGTTATGTTGCCGATCGGACGCCCTATGTGCATATTCGCTGGTATTGGATTCGAGAAATACCTGCGCTATGGAATGCATGGTGGGACATCCATGTAAAGCAACCCGAACCGGTTTTAGGAGAGCCATTGCCGATCTTTCCCTAGACTGACAATCGATTGGCGCAGGAGCAGCCTGTGCGAAGGCCGCGGGCTGATACACGGCTCAGCCCCTGCAGATCTTGAAAATGGATAGAAACGGGCCGACACACGGGTCGGCCCCTACGCGTTCAGGGGACTGTAGACAAAATGGAATGACCGACTCTCCTGTTTGCAAACCGTGGGTTACCATG
>SOJU01000143.1 GCA_004376465.1 Anaerolineales bacterium
CCGGAGACATGGGCCGCCCCTCGGTGCTAAAGGGCCCCCCGGGCACCACCTTCATGGCACCAAAGGTGACTACGGTTACCATCAACAGGACCGGCACCATCCACATAAACCTTCTGATGATATAGGCGGTCATGTTACCTCCTGGAATAAAAAGAGAGAAACAATAATGGCAAAAGAGTTATGTAGCTCTCAGATTGAGAGCTACATAACTCAGGGAGTCTACTAAAACCTACGGCAGATCCCAGTGTTTGAATGCGGGCGCACCGAAGGGCGGATACTCGAAAGTGACGCCAGTCTTGACCAGCGTATTCCGTTCGTAGCCCATGATGGGGATGATCGATACCTCATCCTCACTCAGTATCTTGTCCGCTTCAAAGTAGAAGGCCTCGCGATCCGCTGTGACAAACGAGGATCCGGCCAGTTCCATCAACTCGTCGAAGCGTGCGCTCTCCCAACCGGTGTACTGGAAGGTTGACGATGGCGCAAAGACCACCTCGAGCTGGTTCTGTGGGTCTCCATAGTCCATCACCCAACCCATGCGGTAGGCGTTGAACTCGCAGGCTGCCAGTTCTTCCTTGCTGTTGTTGCAGGCATCCAGGTATTCCAGGTAGACGGCCCACTCGTTGGTGCGCAGCTCTACGTGGATATTCAGGTTCTCCGTCCACATGGCAGCCACGGCCTCGAGGATATCTTCGTTACCACGATTGAACCAGACCCTCAAAGTCGGGAAGCCTTCACCATCCGGATATCCTGCCTCGGCCAGGTAGGCCTGGGCTTTCTCGATATCGAAGGTGTGGCCGCACGTGCCCCACTCCTGGTAGCCCAGGATCCTGGGCGGCGTGGTGCATGAGAGAGGAGTCTGCCACGGCCTGTTCAACACGTTATTGATGATGGTCTTGCGGTCAATGGCCGAAGCCAGAGCCTTGCGGACCAGCACGTCGTCCGTGGGCGACGTCAGGGTGTTAAGCCCAACGTAGTACACCCCAGGGCGCGGCAGGATGCGAAGTTCCTCGCTGAGGACAGAGTCGTCCAGGATGCGCGGCATGTCTTCGTTCGGATAGCCACCTTCGCCGCTGGCATGGAGTTCATTGTTTTCGTAGAGAGCCAAGTTTGTGACCTGTTCTACGATGATGGGGAAGGTGATCTTTTCGATCGAGACGTCGGCGGCGCCCCAGTAGGTGGGGCTCTTGACCAGGCCTACCTCGGCCTCGTGGTCCCAGTAGTCCAACAAGTATGCGCCGTTGCTCGGATAGTTACCCGGCTCGGTCCACGCGTCCCCGAACTCATCTATGATGTCCAGGCGGATGGGGTAGAAGGTCGAGAAAGGCAGGACGGTCTCGAAGTAAGGCGTGGGCGCTTTGAGCGTGACTTCAAAGGTATAGTCGTCCAAGGCCTTGACACCCAACAACGCAGGATCATCGATCTCGCCCGTGTTGAACTCCTCGCCTCCCTGCAAGTCGTACATCAGCCAGGCGTACTCGGACGCCGTCGCCGGCAGCATTAGGCGAACGACGCCATCAACGAAGTGCTGTGCCACAACGGGCACACCATCTGACCAAACTGCATCTTCGCGTAGGGTGATGGTGTATACCGTGCCGTCTTCGGAAACCGTGAAGCTAGTGGCCCCAGCGGGTTCGATAGAACCGTCGCCCCGGTACTCAAAGAGACCTTCAACGACCTGATGCATAATCATGTGCGAGGTGGTGTCGGTGGCCAAAGAGACGTCCAGCGTGGGCGGCTCGGTGCCGAGGCTAAACCACAGGCCGTCCAGCGCCGCTAAACTCCCTACAGGCTCGGCGGCCTCAGGCGTGGCGGTCACTACTTTTTCAATCACCTGACCCTCAACGATCTCGGTGACGACGATGGTCTCCCCCGCAGGTGCACATGCTGCTAACAGCATGCTTGCTACGATCAAGAGACCAAGGAAAGACATTGTCTTTTTCATGGCGTTCTCTTCTCCTTCTCAGAGTTTCGAATGTTGATGCGGTTATCGTTGACGTTTATTCTTTTTATCGTCTGGCGATTATGCACCACCTCCTTTTCATCAAGTTATTATTTATACCGAACATGCTTCGGTAGGTTTGAAGCGGGATAATACTACTATACCCGATTTACACGATGTGGCAGGCCACCCAATGATCGGTGGAGATTTCACGCCACTCAGGTTCTTCTTTCTTACAAATATCGATCGCCACAGGACAGCGCGGATTGAAGCGACAGCCTTTGGGCGGGTTAACCGGGCTGGGTACGTTCCCCTCCAAGATGATCCCCTGTCGTTTGCGCTCTTTGATCGGGTCGGGGATCGGTACGGCTGACAGCAGCGCTTGCGTATAGGGATGCAGTGGATGCGAATACAGTTCATCGCGCGGCGCCAATTCCACGATTTTTCCCAAATACATCACCGCGGTGCGATCCGAGATGTGCCGCACCATGCTCAGGTCATGTGCTATAAATAAGTACGTAAGTCTAAATTTCTCCTGCAGCTCTTCCAGCAAATTGACCACTTGCGCCTGAATGGAAACGTCCAGCGCGGAAATCGGCTCATCCAAAACCATGAAATCCGGCTGCAAGGCCAGCGCTCGGGCCACGCCGATGCGCTGCCGCTGCCCGCCGGAGAATTCATGGGGGAAGCGGTTAACGAAGTGGGGGCTCATCCCGACGAGTTCAAGCAGCTCATGCACACGCTCAATGCGCTCACGCCCATTGCCTATGTTATGCACGTCTAATGGTTCGGAAATGATTTTGCCCACCGTCATCCTGGGGTTGAGAGAGGCGTACGGATCCTGGAAGATCATCTGCATGTTGCGTCTTGCTTGGCGCAGCTGTTCCCCCTTCAACTCGGTCAGATCGACGTCGCGGTAATACACCTTACCTGCGGTAGGGCGATACAGTTGTAAGATCGTGCGGCCGGTCGTGGACTTGCCGCAGCCGCTCTCTCCCACCAGGCCAAGCGTCTCGCCCTCACGAATGACGAATGAGACCTTGTCAACCGCTTGGATCGTACCGACCTGGCGCTGAATGAGGATGCCGCGCGTGATCGGAAAATGTTTCGTCAGATGATCAACCCGAAGCAGTACGTTGTTCTCACTCATCGAAGTTCACCTGTCTGAATATCCACCCAGCAAGCAATCCTGTGATTGGTGGCTACTTCTTCCAGCGGGGGATTTCGCTCGAGGCAGATATCTTTCACGAAGGAACACCGCGGCGCGAAAGAGCACCCTGTGGGTAGCTCAAAAAGCTCTGGAGGTAGGCCATCAATGGATGACAATGGCTCACCCGGGATACCATCCATGCGCGGTAGGGACTGCAAGAGGCCGATTGTGTAGGGATGCCGCGTATCCCCATACAGAGGCTGGATATCCGCCTCCTCAACGATGAACCCCGCGTACATCACCATCACCCGGTCTGCCAACCCGGCAATCACTCCCAGATCGTGTGTGATCCAGATCAGCGACATCCCTAATTTGTCCCTCAATCGCTTCACCAGGTCCACGATCTGCGCCTGGATCGTCACATCCAGCGCCGTCGTCGGTTCGTCCGCGATCAGCAGCGGCGGGTTGCACGACAGCGCCATCGCTATCATCGCACGCTGCCTCATCCCCCCACTGAATTGATGCGGGTAATCATCCAATCGATCGCCCGCCTCCGGGATCCCTACCATGTTCAGCAGATCAGTCGCCCTCTCCCGCGCCTCATCCGCGCTCATCCCCAGGTGCACCTGCATGGGCTCCATAACCTGGAATCCTATCGTCAGCACCGGGTTCAGCGAAGTCATCGGATCCTGGAAAATCATCGCTATCTGGCTCCCCCTCACCTCTTGCACCTCCGCTTCTTCGAGTTCTATTAGATTACGACCGTAGAACATAACGCTGTCGGCGTTCACTTCCCCGGGAGGCTGCGGGACCAACCGCATCACCGAAAGCACAGACACGCTCTTCCCACACCCGCTCTCCCCTACGATGCCCAGCGTCTCCCCCTCACCTACATAAAACGAGATCCCGTTCACCGCATGCACCGTCCCCTCATACGTGTGAAACCGGGTCTTTAGATTGTTCACTTCCAGAACTTTTGGCGCCAAGGTCTCTCTCCTCATGTCGATTTGCGAGGGTTTATGCTAAATTTTTCAACGTAATCGCCCGGATGCCCAAGTGATCTTTGTATGCAAACCTATGGAAAGAATAGCAAGAACTGTTTGGGATAACTGTTTGAGATTCAGATTGCCCAATCCGCTTCTGCTCTCCATCGGGGTGGATCCACAAGGAAAGCAATGTTCCGAAGCCAAGATTGTAAGAGCTGTATCCGTCCAATATGGAAACACACTCCTTATAGGATACATGGCCAGAAAATTAGCCATGAATAACCTAATTGCTGAGCCCTCTGAAGAGGCTCACGTTGATAAGTTCCGTCTTCAAAATCAGACGATGCCGCTGTTCAACATCATGCCGGACGATATGGTCTGCTCCGCCATTAGTAGATGAATTGTTGATGAATCCCTATGGATGACATAGGCAGGATACGAGTCAACGTCGGAAAAGTATAACACAGGTTGGAAGGCGCTATCAATAGGTTTAAGAATAAGGTTGTGGAAAAACCAACGGAGGATTGCCAGAACCACGTTCAGCCAGGGAATTGGGTCCTTCGTCTCCTGCGCGATTTGTACAAACAGCAATGCTCGGCCATTCACCGGCAATGGAAATTCAAATGCCCAGTGTTTTAATACGCGACTCGCATAATTGTCGAATGCACCATGCTTATACACTTCTCGTCGTATCATAAAATACCGTCCGCAGCACTTCCCTGTGGGTGCCAAGCTGTTTCTTTAACACCCTTCTAGCGTAATGTAAGCGCGATTTAACTGTTCCGACCGGGATCTCCAGGATCTCAGCTATCTCTTTTAAAGAAAGATCGTTGATGTAATATAGAACCACAACCATACGCTGCTGGACAGGTAGGGCGAGGATCGCCTGCCGGACCCAACGCCAACTTTCATCCCGCTCAGCGATATTGTGCGGGGAGGCAGGGCGACGCTCCGTGATAATGCGCTCCGCCATGTCATTGATATAACGCGTCCAGCGGCTTTTTCGTTTAATCCATGTGTACGAGAGATTAACCGTCATTCGATACAACCAGGGTTGCAGCGGACGCGAGGGGTCGATGCGCTCCGCGAAACGGTGAAGGCGCAGGAAAACTTCTTGAAGCAAGTCAGCGGCCATATCAGGGTCACAGGTAATCGCAAGCGCTGTCCGATAGACGAGATAACGGTGGCGGTCATATATATCTCCCAGCGCGTCGAGATCCCCAGCCTGCAATTCGAGGATCAAGTCCTGGTCGAGTTTATCTTCCACGAGTTATTTCACCCTTATCCTGAATAAATACTCTCAATAGTGATAGAAGGTTCAACTTGGTTCATTGGGGTTCGATGAAACCCGAGCTCTCATGGACACCCTGCTCCCGAATCGAAATGTTCCAATCCAAAAAATACACTAAAAGAAAGCGAATCGACCTCGATTCCGCAAATGTCATTGTTGTATGCAACAAAACGCGGTGCCTGGTAGAGCGGAATGCCTGGCAAGGCTTGGACGAAGATTTCCTGCGTGTCCAGCAGCGCCTGCGAATAACCCTCAACGTCTACCCGCCCCAGAAGAACCCTCTCGCAAGACTGGTTATAAACCAGGTCATTAAAACCGGTCGCATTGACTCCAAACGGGCTTTTCTCTGTTGGAATTTCCCGCTCAGCAAACATCTCGCACAATGGTGTGATCCACTCCGGCCAGGGCCATAGGACGGCGTCGAATCCCCGCCCTAATACTGGACCAACAGGATAGGGCGCTGTCAAGGACGAGAAGTCTACAGCTTCCACCTGCACTTCAACGCCGCAAGCTGCGAAGTCAGCTTGTAGGATCGATGTGATCTGGTCATTCAGGTCGCCCTCAGCCGTCAACAATGTAAATGAGAAATCCGCTCCGAAAGCTACTCCGGGAACGCCATAGGCGACCCTGGGGAGTGCCTCATCATCTGCCTCTTTCCAACCCACCTCGGAGAGTAATGCCCTGCCCGCGTCCGGATCGTAGATAGGCAAACTCGGGCTATCCAGATGAATGGGATTGCCCGGTGCAAGATAACTGTCCGGTAAAACCCCAAATCCCAGGAGCACATCCGTGAGCAGCGCCTCGCGATCAATGCAATGCGCGAGCGCCTCCCGCGTGCGTGGCTCTGCGAAGAACGCTTCACCTTGACGACCAATGGGGGCATTATTGAAGTCCAGCCGCGTGATTTCAGATCCGGGAGCCCAGTCGATCTTAAATCTCCCTTCCTCTGCATACTGCTTTAATGTGGCCGCTGCCGAAACACCTAGAAGCGATTCGTCCACAAGGTCACACTCACCGGTCAGCAATTGCTGGATCGCTGCTGTACTATCACTTTGAAGAAAACGAAACAGCAAACGATCAAAGTTTGGCAGCCCCTCAGCAGCGCGGAAGTAGTTCGGATTCTTTACCAGCAGGAGCTGCTCTCCCAATTGCCACTCCTCTATTTGATAAGGTCCCCACCCGATTGGTTTCCGCGTGGCAAATTCGGCATTCTGGAGATCCTCCGGTGCAATGTCCCCCAGCAGATGCTGCGGAAGGGGTTTCCAGAAAAGCGTTGCATACTCGGGATCGAAATATCCAGGGATACCTGTCCAGCGAATTGCCGTTTCATCAACGACCTCATACACCGCGGTCCGGTCACCGAGGTATTTCGTCGTTGGAATGGTTAGATCGCGATCGAGATCGAAGGAGAAGAGCGAGTCGGAGGCTGTGAGTGGTTCTCCATCGGACCAGGTCAGATCAGGCAGAAGCTGGAATTCTACGACCAACCGTTCCATCTGTACTTCGCCGCCCGGATAACTCTCTATGCATTCTGTCCCTGTGCATCCAACCGGTAAATAGGGATTGCCGAGGCGAAGGTTCGCGGGCTGCAAGGTTTCCGGGTTGAGGTAAACCTCATACTCCGCGACCGTGACTTCTTCCAGCCGTGCCCCTCCAGTTTCAAAGCTGGGAAGTTCCCCTAGAATCACTGGAAATGCCTGGTAATCCACGATATCAAGAGGTCCATCGTAGATCGCCTCGAGAACAGCCCGCGCCTCTCCGCCGGTCTCTCCATAAAGATAGGCATCGCTGTAAATGAATAGAGATTCGGGTTCACGATTAAGGCAAACGATAAGCGTTTTCGGCGGCGGCGGTAAAGGAGTTGGATCAATCGTCGTCGACGTTTCAACCGCGGTTGACGCCGATGGTAATGGGATATCGACGGATGCAGGGGCACGACAACCTGCAATCATACCTGCCATGGTGAATACAAAACCCCAGAGAAGGAACCGTTGCTTCCACAAACTCACTTTTCCCAAGCTCTCCCCCAATGCTCTCATTTCGAGTCCTCCTCTTCGGCTTGCATTAATTCTTCCAGTATTTCTCTCTCTTCATCCGTCAACCGGGTTTGGTCAAGAAGCTCTGGACGTCTTAACAAGGTTCGGCGCAGAGATTGCTCTACACGCCAACCGGCAATGCGTGCGTGGTCGCCGGAACGCAGAACTTCAGGCACTTCCCAACCGCGGAAAACCGGCGGTCGAGTGTAATGTGGATGCTCGAGCAGACTGTTAGAATGCGAATCTTTTTCCGTCGCATCAGAATCCCCCAGAACACCGGGTAGCAAGCGGCTTACCGAGTCAATTAAGACCATCGCCGGTAATTCGCCGCCAGACAGAACATAATCCCCGATGGAAATTTCATCGGTCGCTAAATGCTCGCGGATGCGTTCATCGACGCCTTCATAACGACCGCAGATAAGCGCAATACGCTCGCTCCCAGCAAGCTCCCGCGCAATCGTTTGATCGAAGACACGGCCTTGAGGGGTAAGCAGGATCACAGGGACATCACCTTGTGAACCCTCGAGAACAGATTCAACGGCCGCGAAAATCGGCTCAGGCTTCATCACCATACCGCCACCACCACCGTACGGCTCATCGTCGGTTGTCCGGTGGCGATCGGTTGTGTAGTCACGAAGATGGTGTAGATGTACTTCAATCCGGCTTGATTCCTGGGCCTTGCCCAGGACGCCGGTTTGGAGATAAACATCCATCACTTCTGGAAACAACGTGAATACATCGAAGCGCATATGAATTGAGCCTTTTCGCAGCTTAGAAGCTACCCTTCCATTTGGAACTGCGCAGTGTCTACCCTTGAAACAGAATGCGGAACGCTTTTGGGCGTCTACGCTGATTATAATCACATCTACGTGGACCTCCAAAAGCGTTCTCGATCAAATTAGTGCTGATAAATCGTTTTTTATGCCCCCCTATTGTCCCCCCGGGGTGCACAGCAGTTGCCACTACTTGTCATTTCGAGTGAGCCGTGAAACGGCGAACGAGAAATCCATATGATGAAACTATGACAGATCGAATGCTGGAGGAATCCATTTGCATCCACTCGAAAGAGCATCGTTATGAATTCAGCATCACATAAGGGATTTCTCGCTTCGCTCGAAATGACATATCTTTGGATGTAAAGCCACCCCATTTCGGATTTAAATAATCTGGGCCGACATTACAGCCGACACAGCTGCTCTGAAAGTTCATCCCACCTGGTGTTCCCCCAGGGGGACGTAGGTGCAGTACGCACCTTTCAACCTTTTGGTAGAGACGCAGCATGCTGCGTCTCTACGATTCTCTGGTTTTGAACGTGTGGGAGGTTGGGTGGCCGTTGGTTGCATAAGAATGGCGGGCCGACACACGGGTCGGCCCCTACGCGTTCGAGGGCATAGGGGCGCACCCATATGTGCGCCCGAATAGATGAAATGTTGCCTCTCCTTGTCATTTCAAGTGAGCCGGGAAACGATGAAGAAATGACAATATGCATGAACCTGTCATGCTGAACCCTTCGACAGGCTCGAGGTGATCTTCGTCGGAAGCCTCTATGGGTGCGGTTTTTTTTGGCGTCAACCGCAATCGCTTGAATCTGCGCGCTCACTCACCCACCGCGCCAGCACCTGCTCTGTCGCTTGAAACCCCAACGGTGGAAGATTGTCAGCATCGAAGAAAGCGACTGCATCCGCATCATCTCCTGCAGACAACTCACCACCCACGATCCTTCCCCGATAGAAAATCACGATACTTGCGCCACGTTGGTGTTCCAGCCCATATAACACATCCACAAGGTCGACAATTTCCACTTCCAACCCGGTCTCTTCCAAACACTCCCGGACCGCTGTGGAGCGTGGATCTTCCTGCCCATCGACGAAGCCAGCAGGGAGCGTCCACTTTCCCTGCATCGGAACATTGATTCGCCTCACCAATAAAACCTTCCCCTCGCTCTGAACGAGAACACCCGCCGCGACTTTCGGATCCTGAAAGTGGATGTAGCTACATGCAGGACAGACCGGACGGATCGCTCCGAACGCTTCGCGCTCTTCCACTTTATTGCCACAGAGAGGACAAAATCGAATGGGGGCTATCTCATTCATATGCGTTTAGTACGAATCCAGAGGGTCAAGCCGCCGAGTATTAATACGAGGGAGCCAACACCAATTTCAAGCAGGCGCAGGATTGGTAAAGAAGCAGGGCTCCAACGCCCTGTTGTTTCTTGTGCAAATGCCAGGTCAGCATCCCCTGGCGGTTCTATATCAGATTTTTGGGTCTCGGTAACGGCGTTCATGCTATCCGCATCCAACGTCGCCGCGTGTTCATCCGCGTATGTCACAGCCGGCTGTTCGCCAGCACCTTCGCCAATGATCGTCTCCCCTCCAACCGCTTTTTCTGCCGGCGGTTGTGGTGAGGGCGAAGCTTCCGAACGAAGTGCCTCATCGGGTTCACCCGGTGCTTCCAATGCCGGTGGTACAAGAGCCCCGGCAACCTCCTCCTCCGCCAACACATCAACTCCATCGCGTTGGTCATCAGCCTGAGCGAAGGTTTCCCCGGTGCCGAGTTCAGCCTCGGGTTGTGGCGCGGCGACCAGAGCTTCTTGCACCACGTCACTCATCACAGCCCCTCGCGAAGCCACCGAGAACTGACCAACCACTGTATCCAGTCCCACCAGGGCAACGAAGGCAATGGCTGCCAGCGCCGTCGCAAATTGGAACACAGGATATGCGCGATGTCGAGAACGAATCCCGACCACATCAGGGGTCAACGTGAAGCTGCGCGGCATCGGTGCTTCCGGAAGCGATCCCAACTGCTGGACGACAGCTTTCATCTCTTCAAGCGCCTGCTTCAATCCCGGTTCACGATCCAGGCGCGGAAGCAAACGAGCAAGACCGCGCGCGGATAACTCGCCATCGATATATGCCGATAAAAGTTCAAGGTCGCGCGTAGAAAGTTGGTTATATTCCTTCATCTAATCGTCTCATCATCCAGACGAAACCGGGATGGTAAAAGTTCCCCTCGGCGATTCAGACATTCACGCATTCTCCCGCGCGCTCGCGCCAACCGGCTCTTCACCGTCCCTACGGGTTTTCCAATCACTCGTGCCGCTTCTTTGTAATCAAACCCCTGGATATCGACCAATACAGCAACGGTCATAAAATCACGTGGAAGCTCATCAAGACATTTCTCGATTGCGGCACGTAACTCGGACCGCTCAACCTCCTGCTCGGGTTTCTTGCCCTCATGGGAAAATGATGTCCCGGGTTCAACGAATAAGCGCTCACCATCATCGGTGAACTCATCTAGTGAAGATTCCGGGCGACGCTTCCTGCGCCGGAGTTCATCGTAGCAGGCGTTCACCACAATCCGCAGTAGCCACGATCGAAAAGAACCCCCTCGAAACCTACCTAAGCCGCGGAAGGCGGAGATGAAAGCATCCTGAGTCACATCCGCCGCGGAAGCCGGGTCACTCATGAAGCGATACGCGAGGTTATAGGCGCGGCTTTGATATTCAATGACAAGGCGGTTGAATGCATCCAGATCGCCGCTCTTCGCCGCGCGCACGAGGCGTTCTTCATCCATGATACGTCCATGATATCCCGCGGCGGCACTCGGAGCAAGAAGGCGAATTCATGACCATCCACTGGTGAAGAAGTTCGAGGGCCAGTGCAACCCCCTTCATCGCATTCTACAGAGCATTGCCCCGGGATCAAAGACGAAGACACTTTTATCAGGTTGACCCGTGGTTACCCAGGATAAATCTTCGCTATAATCACTGGTTAAACCGGTACAATCGAGTCATCGAACTTTGATTGGGTAAGTGTCCGCTCTTGTCCAAGCAAACCAGATTGTTTTGGACATTTGCGAGGTTCCAAGTTCTACGCAGCTTTTGTGGAGGGTTATATGGATATCCTCGTTCTCGGTGGAACTAAATTCGTCGGTCGGCACATCGTACGCACAGCGCTTGACCAGAAACACCAAGTAACGCTCTTTAACCGCGGCCAAACAAATCCTGACCTTTTCCCCGAGGTCGAGAAGCTCGTCGGAGATCGCGATGGGGATTTGGCTCCACTTCGAGGGAGGACCTGGGATGCTGTTATCGACACTTGCGGGTATGTTCCCCGCATTGTGCGTAATTCGGCACGGGTCCTGTCTAATCAAACGGATCTTTACGTCTTCATCTCAACCATTTCTGTCTTCGCCAGCTTCGAGAAAGAGGGTCTCTCAGAAGACGATCTCGTGGGTTCACTCGCTGACGAGACGGTGGAAGAGATCACAAGTGATACGTACGGTCCGCTTAAGGCGCTTTGTGAAGCTGCGACCCAGGATGAGATACCGGGGAAATCGCTCATCATTCGCCCCGGCCTGATCGTTGGTCCACACGACCCAACGGATCGCTTCACCTATTGGATCCGACGCTGCGCACAAGGTGGGGATATCCTCGCGCCCGCCCCTCCCGATCAGAATATGCAATTCATCGACGCCCGCGATCTTACCTCCTGGACTCTCGATATGATCGAAGCGGGACTGACAGGGATATTCAATACAACCGGACCCGAGAATCCGCATACGCTTGGTAAACTGCTGCAAACTTGCTGCGAATTCAACGAAGAGGGTGCCCGATTGATCTGGGTTGACGGAGCCACCCTGCTCGACGCCGGCATCGACCCATGGAGTCAGGTGCCGATGTGGCTCCCCGGACCTGAAAACGTAGGGTTGATGGCCATCGATTGCACTCGGGCCATAAACGCAGGTCTGCGTTTCCGTCCACTTGGGACAACGATCAGGGATACGCTCAATTGGGATAGAGCCCGCGATCCTTCCGTCCCTATGAAAGCCGGGCTTGAGCCCTCGCGCGAAGCGGAGCTCCTCGAACTTCACCGGAAGCAAGCGCAGTGACGGCCTTCTCGCAGACCAATACATGGTCTTGGTTTGGGACCAGGCTATGACCATCACAATTTCCGCTAAGGACATCCAAAACTACCGACGGAGAACCTACCGTATCAACTCCAAGCAACGGCTCAGCAGTGTCGAAGACGCGCTTGAGCATGTGGATGAGCGCGGATTCGTCATGCTCTGGCCCATTAAGGGCATTGAAATGCCCAGCCTTTGGGCCGCCGTCGCCGGCGACAAGCCGGTTGCCAACGAACATGACGACCCCGGCCACGTCACCTGGGGTTGGAAGGATCAGATGCTGGATCAACACCGCTGGTACTACGGCAAGCTGCTGCGCGGGAAAGCGACCTTCGTTAGTTTGCGGATCCTCCCCTATTTTTATGCTTTAGCTCCACGCCTCGCTGATCTCGATGACTACCGCGATGCCTACCAAGCTGGTCATCTTACGCACGAAGCCAAAGCCATCGCCGATGTTCTCCTTAAACGAGGTCCTCAAAATTCTGTCGGGCTCCGCCAGCTTACACATATGACTGCCCGGAGCTCGAAGTCACGTTTCAATCGCGCCCTCACCGATTTGCAGCGGGGACTCTGGAT
>SOJU01000280.1 GCA_004376465.1 Anaerolineales bacterium
TCAATATTAAAGAGTCGGAAATACTTATAAGGAGAGAATTACGATGAAAAGACAAACGACACTCTTAAAGTCAATCAGGATAGCCCCAATCTTCTTGGCCCTGGTGCTGCTGGTGGTAGGCTGCGCATCGGGCAGTGGAACAGGACTGACCGAAGAGAGGCTGACAGTCTCTGCGACGGGTTATGGACAGGCCATCGGGACCCCCGATTTGGCAAATGTCCAGTTAGGTGTTTCGATCATCGATCCAGATATTGGTAAAGCGATTAATGATGCGAACGCGGCTATCGAGAATATCACTAATGCTGTCGTAGCGCAGGGCGTGAGCTCGAATGACGTTATGACGTCGCATTACAGTGTTTGGAGCGAGGAAGTATATGATCCTCAAACCGGTATGCCAACCGGGGAAACCAAATACCGTGTTGACATCAATCTTGCGATAACGGTAAGGGATGTACATAGAATGGGGGAACTTATAGCCGTTGCGCTTGATGCAGGCGCGACCAATATCTCTGGCATTAACTTCACAATCGATGACACGGTTGCCTTAGAAGCGGAAGCGCGGAATAACGCAATCGCCGATGTTCGCGATCGGGCTGAGAAACTTGCTCAGGGGTTAGGAATGACACTTGGTGATCCCATCTCAGTAGGAGAAGGTTCAGCTGGAGCCCCGGGACCTGTCTACAGCTACGGTTTGAAAGGGGATATTGGTATGGGTGGAGGCGGGGTGGGTGCGGGAGTACCAAGCACCATTAGCCCAGGCCAAACAACCATCGGGGTGCAAGTGACCGTGATCTATGAGCTGCTTCCCTGATTTAGCTCCTCCATCTCGATGATCCTTGCCTGCCCCGACTGGCGACTATCAGTCTGGGGCAGGTTTTTATTTAGTGTTCTGGCGATTCTCTTCACGCTATTTCTCGATATAGGAGTTCTCAACCATACCACCGGTCGAGTGACTGGACTGATTTTTTTAACCGCCACCGCCTAAGAGTAGTGTAGTACAATAGACGAATTAATAATCCAAAACATAATTAAGGAGAACCAAAATGAGTGACGTACCTGTTCAATTGATCGTAGCGGCTTTTCAAGACGAAGGTGAAGCCAAAGAAGCCCTTAAGGCTCTCAAACAGGCCAAGAAAGAAGGTCTGATCAAGATCGATAGCGCGGCAGTCCTGCGCAAGGACGAAAAAGGCAAGATACACATTAAAGAGACCCACGACATGGGCGGCGGTAAGGGAGCGGCCCTGGGTGGTGTCGGCTTCGCAGCGGTTGGCCTGATTGCCGGTGTTGCCTTGGCAGCCCCGTTGGCTGTCGGCGCTCTGATCGGTGGCCTGGTTGCCAAGCTGCGTGATTCGGGCTTTTCCAATGAACGCCTGGAAACACTCGGTGAGAGTTTGCAGCCCGGCACGTCGGCCATCGTCGCCGTCGTCGAGCACGAGTGGGTGGCGAAGGTGGAAGAGGCCTTGGCCGAGACGGAGGCTGACTTGATAACGGCGGAACTTTCAACTGACATCGCCGAGCAGTTGAGTGCCGATCATGAAGTCGCGTACTCGGCGATTTCCAGCGAGGAAGGCTTCTCTGTCGATCGTATGGCCGTGGGTGACGACGTGGTCGAAGGCTCCTCACTGGTCGTTGATGATACCGGTGTTTACGAGAGCCAATTTATTGCCACCCCGGAAGGGTTTGCTGTTGAACTGATCGCAGCCACCGAAGATGGTGTGGTCGATGAAATCATCGTTGGCATCGCGGATGACGAGGAAGAAAAAGCAGAGTAATCAAAGCTGCTCCGTACAAGTCGGGTGGGTTTCGCCACCCGACTTGCGCGTCTGGGCATCTGATTGTGAAGGAGTCTACGATGATCCTACCTTCCTGGAAGGACACACAGGCAAAGCAAGACATTCTCGATTTCGTGGCGACGGTCACGGATGAGAACAGCTCGGACTACGTGCCGCCTGCGGAGCGCATCGCTGCGTTCGATAACGATGGCACGCTGTGGTGTGAAAAGCCGATGTACATCCAACTCGACCTTTTGCTGCGCAAACTTGCGGGGCTAGCTGAGAGCGATTCGTCGCTGCGATCGCAGCAGCCGTGGAAGGCCGCTTGGGAGAAAGACTTCGACTGGCTCGGGGCCGCGATGACCAAACACTACCAGGGAGATGACAGCGATTTGCACGTTCTCATCGGTGGGATTGTCTCATTGGCCGCAGATCAGGCAGTCGAAAATATCGAGGCGGAGGCTAAGGATTTTATTGAGAACGAAGTCCACCCAACGTTAGGTTTGACCTACCGGAACTGCATCTACCAGCCGATGCTCGAGTTGCTTCAGTACCTTGAGTCCAATGAATTTATCAATTACATCGTGTCGGGGGGCGGGCGCGATTTCATGCGCGGCTTCGCTCACGATCTGTACGGCATCCCCCGCGAGCGGGTAATCGGCAGCACTGTTGCCTATCGTTTCGTGGAAAACGACGGCGGCGGCGAGATTATTCAACGGGCGGAATTGGATGTGATCGACGACGGCCCGGGCAAACCTGTCCAGATCTGGAACGTGATCGGACGCCGCCCGATCCTGGTTGCTGGTAACTCCAACGGCGACCTGCCGATGATGACGTTCGCGGGTGGGTCATCGTTACCAGCGTTGCAGCTCCTAGTCGTTCACGACGATGCGGAACGTGAGTTCCATTACGTTGCCGGCGCGGAAGAGGTTATAACCACTGCACGAAAGAAGGGTTGGACGATGATCAGCATGAAAGATGATTTCAAAGTTGTTTTTGCATGAATAGAAGAAACTGAGTTTTAGCCCACTCCGTTTTAATGGTGGTCAATATCATCGGCCTGATCATTCTCACGCCCATTGCTGGGGAGCTGGGCAAGCGTCTCAAGAAGTGTGCTTGCCGATGGCCCGCCGCCCATGTAGAATTGGGCACTTCTGTATCAAGGAAAGACATACCCTATGGAATTCATCCGACGACTGTTCGGCAAGAAAACAGCTCCACCGCCAGATCAGGCTTCCACCGCCCCGTTAGATCCCAGCCAGGTCCCATTCCCGTACTTTGAGGAGCTGCGTCGGCACATCACAACGGGGACGGCGCAATCGGTCGGTGTCAAGAGAAAGAAGAATGACGACTCCCTGCTCGTGATCGTCGGCAGCGCGGATGGCGACGATGAACCTCCGGATTTTGGATTGCTTTGCGTTGCCGATGGGCTCGGGGGGCAGGAACATGGCGCAGCCGCCAGCACGATTTCGGTTCGTACATTAGCAAGCAGCCTGACCCGCGGGGCGATTCTCGACCTTCTCGCATTGGAACCCGAGGGTCAACCCGGCTCCATGGATGATCTCGTCCGCCTAGCCATCCAACAGGCGAACCGCGAGGTTCGATCACGCGCTGAAGGCGGCGCCTCCACACTAACAATCGCGCTTGTAGTGGGCGATGAAGTGAAGATCGGTCACGTCGGCGATACGCGCGCTTACTTCATAACCGAGGAGAGTATCCAGCAGCTTACTCGTGATCATTCCCTGGTTCGGGAATTGGTTGACACCGGGACGATCACAGAAGAGGAAGCCCTTACGCACCCGCAG
>SOJU01000005.1 GCA_004376465.1 Anaerolineales bacterium
AGTGCTACGCGAAGCGCAGCGTGGAGCACACCCCCCGGATCAAACATCAAGCTCTTAGCTCAAACCAACTATGCAAATCCGAATGTGTGGAAATATCGGTATCTACGGACTCTCTTCCCCATTGAAACGCAATCCGGAGCGGATTGGGCAGAGCCCGGCTTTGGAACTCAGGCGTATAGGGATAGCATTTCTACCCATTCGGAAGGGGGTGCGGGGGGGTATGAAAAACGGCATAAATCTCTCTCCGTCTACATCATTGAAGTCGTTAGCATCCACTTTTTAAATTTCCCCCAAATCCCCTACAATCCACCGATGGGGGGACAATAGGGGGGAAGAAAAGCGCTTCATAACCTCTTCATTGGTCTATTTATTCGTTCGCTCGCACAAACCTCAAGCCGTAGGATGCGGCTGCGACCGGAAGCAGAACTTCCACACTCCAATAACGGAAAGTAGCGTAGCCAAAACAGGGAAATTTACACCTGCGAAGTGAGTGTTGGATCCTATTGCGAAGGGATGTGCCTAACTACTGCGAAAAACGCTCGCGGCTTTCTGAGCTTTTTCCTGACTGGCGGGGACCATGAAGCAGAACAGGCTTCCGGTTCCTTCCTTGCTTTCGCACCATATCTGACCGTTGTGCATCTCGACCATCGCCTTTGCGATCGATAATCCCAATCCCATGCCGCCGTGTTTCCGGGTTAGATGAGATTCGACCTGATAAAAGCGATCAAAAACCCGTTCGACATCATCCTCAGGAATGCCGATTCCAGTATCGACAACAAAGACTTTAATCATCTCTTTGTCGCCCTCTGCTTTTATCCCGATCTGCCCACCGGGATCGGTGTAGTTGAGTGCGTTATCTACCAGGTTGGAGAGTGCAACCTCGATTTTCTCCTTGTCACCGTCCATGATTAGCGCTTCATCTTCAGGGATGTCGAAACCAATTTCGATCTGCTTCTCTTTAGCAGAATCGCGGAATTGATTAAACGTTTCTTCAACCAGCCGGCTGACCGAAAACGGTTTTCTGCGAACGCGAGATTGTCCCTGCTCATTGTGGGCGATGGCAGACATATCTTCGATGATCGCCTTAAGTCGCATCGCGCTGCGGATGATGACCTCCATCTGCTCCTGGTGGTCAGGGGGGATGAATTCTTGTAAGAATGTCGCATGTCCGAGGATCAACCCCAGTGGAGTGCGGAGTTCATGAGAGGCGATGGCGATGAAATCGGACTTCATACGATCAAGCCGCTTCAATTCCTCGTTCGTTTCCTGGATGCTGGCGAGCAAGCGCACGTTCTCAATTGCAATTGCGGCTTGAGCAGCAAGTGTCTCTAGTACCTCCAGGTCGTCTTCGGTATAATCAGCCTTATCTAATTTGTTTACCGCCTCCAGCACACCGATCGTTTCGGTTTTCACGGAGAGCGGTACACCGAGAATGGACTGGGTCTCATAATTGAGTATCTCATCTACGCGGCGGTAAACTCGAGGATCGCTGTGTGCGTCCTGGATAACCATTGGCTTCGAGTTGGTGAAGATCCAGCCAGCAACGCTCGAATCTAGCGGTATACTAATTTCACGCAAATCATCGCGGTGCATGCCGGGAGAGGCTTCGAAACGTAATACTCCGGCGCCTGAATCGTAAAGGAGAATGGATGCGACCTCACTCTGAGTGAGTTCGCAGGCAACATCGATTATCATATCTAATAATTGAATGAGATCGAGGGTCGCAGACATCGTGCGGCTGATCTCAAGCAAACGTTCAAGACGTTGCGATTTACTCATCTGACCCACAACTTCAGACATAGATTATCCTTGAGCAAGGTACGATTGTAGCATAGCAGGTGGAGTGGGAGAAACACAACAAGTCATTTCTCCCAGTGAGAGATTGATGGAGTGATCACGAGTTTCAATGGAGGCTTAAGAAATGCCATCGAGTAAGAAAGTCAGAGTTGCGATCATCGGGGTTGGTAACTGCGCTTCATCCCTTGTTCAGGGTGTCGAGTACTACAAAGACGCTAAATTGAACGACAACATACCAGGGTTGATGCATGTCGATCTCGGTGGCTACCACATTCGAGATATCGAGTTCACGGCGGCGTTTGATGTTGTCGTCGGCAAAGTCGGCAAGGACTTGAGTGAGGCGATTTTCGCTCATCCGAATAACACCGTTAAGTTCTCGGATGTGCCGAAAACGGGCGTGACTGTTGAACGTGGAATGACGCACGATGGCATCGGAAAATATCTCTCCCAGGTTGTGGAGAAAGCCCCCGGCCCGACGGCCGACATCCTAAAAATATTGAAAGATACGAAAACAGATGTCGTCGTGAGCTACCTGCCCGTAGGCTCAGAGATGGCGACGAAATGGTATGTCGAGCAGATTCTTGATGCCGGCTGCGCTTTCATCAACTGCATCCCTGTGTTTATCGCCAGCTCGGATTATTGGGCATGTCGCTTCGAAGAACGCGGCCTTCCCATCATCGGTGATGATATCAAGAGTCAGGTCGGTGCCACGATTACGCATCGCGTTCTGACGTCCCTTTTTGTCGACCGCGGCGTAGTTCTGGATCATACATATCAGCTGAATTTTGGCGGGAATATGGATTTTTACAATATGCTCGAGCGTGATCGGCTCGTATCGAAGAAGATCTCGAAGACGGGAGCGGTAACGAGTCAGCTGCCTTATGAACTCCCTGCCGAGGATATCCACGTAGGCCCAAGCGATTACGTGCCCTGGCTCACAGATCGGAAATGGTGCTACGTTCGAATGGAGGGCACTACCTTTGGCGATGTCCCGCTGAATCTAGAGCTCAAGCTGGAGGTTTGGGATTCGCCTAATTCGGCCGGTGTGGTAATCGACGCAGTCCGCTGCGCCAAGATCGCGCTTGATCGAGGTCTTGCTGGACCAATCCTTGAGCCGTCTTCGTACTTCATGAAGACGCCCCCGGTTCAATATAGCGATGATGAAGCGCATAGAAAGACGGAAGCGTTCATCCGCGGTCCCAAGAAAAAGAAAGGCAAGAAGTAGCGAACAACCATTAACACGAGTCCGGTGTGTGTTCTCCGCAAGGTGAATGCTCTCAATGGGGTTGTCTGATAATGACTCAGGCAGCCCCTTTTGCATGTCGATCGTGGGCTTACCCATGAAACCGGCTTCGCTAGGAGAGCTTATCGTTTGGGATAATGCATTCATATTCAGCTCTACAGTAACCCAACCATCGATTAGTGCTGCACCTTTGGGAATAATCTCGCTAAAGGGCCGGAAACCTTACGAGAAGGGAATCGTCGCAGGTAAAAAAAGTGTATAGTAGGTTTGCTGGCGCCCTTTACCTCATATCGAACGGGAAACCGGCGAGTGAGATTGAATCGATAGAGATAATAAATAGATAAGAAAGAACTTTAAGATGCGTGCTATGCTGCTTAGCCGTGCCGCACCAATTGATGAGAACCCCTTGGTGTTGGTAGACCAAGCTAGACTCAATCCAGGTGAGGGGGAAGTGCTCCTTAAAGTGAGTGCCTGTGGACTCTGCCACACGGATTTGCACACTGTAGAGGGGGAGATCATCCCGCCAATCTTTCCAGTGATCCTCGGGCATCAAGTGGTTGGAACGGTGATCGCCGTCGGGCCGGGTGTTAATGACCAGTTGGTGGGCGATAGAGTAGGGGTCCCTTGGCTTTTCCGTGCGTGTGGAGAATGCGAGTACTGTAGGCAGGGCGAGGAGAATCTCTGCCCTCAGGCTTGTTTCACAGGCTTTCACGTCGACGGCGGGTATGCGGAGCAAATGATCGCAGATGCGCGATACCTTCTTCGAATCCCGGATGGGATCAAGGATGAGGACGCAGCTCCACTTCTATGCGCTGGGATTATCGGTTTCCGCTCGCTTCATAAAGCGGATCTTCAACCCGGGGAACGTTTGGGTCTGGTCGGCTTTGGAGCCAGTGCACACCTTGCAATTCAGGTTGCTCGCTATTGGGATTGTGAGGTCTACGTTTTCACGCGTAGTGAGGGTCACCGGCGGCTCGCAGAAGAGCTCGGAGCCGCCTGGGTAGGTGGGAGCAATGATCGCGCTCCAAAGCTCTTGGACCGCGCCATCATCTTTGCGCCGGTCGGTGCTCTCGTGCCGGTGATGCTTGATAAAATCCGTCCAGGGGGAACACTGGCGATTAATGCCATACACATGAGCCCGATCCCGGAGATGGAGTATGCCCTTATCTACGGTGAGCGGACTTTGCGCAGTGTGGCAAATGCGACCTATCAGGATGGGGTTGAATTCCTCGACCTGGCAGCGGAGATCCCGGTCCGAGTCTCAACGAAGCTCTATGAACTTGGAGAGGCGAATCAAGCGTTGTTAGATCTCAAACGGAGCCGGATTGACGGGGCAGGAGTTTTGAAAATATGATCCGTTTAGGGACTTCAGGTTTTTCGTATGATGATTGGATTGGATGCGTATACCCAGAAGATTTGCCAAAGCGATCCTGGCTGGAATTCTACGCACAGCAATTCGATACGGTTGAACTGAATGTAAGCTATTACCGTATCCCGGCGTTGAAAACCGTCAAGGGCTGGGTGGAGCGTACACCAGACAGTTTCTCATTTTCGGTGAAAGCGCATCGCAGCATCACCCACGAGCGAGAAGATCCTGCTTACGAGGTGTTCGTCGAAGTCTTCCAGCCAATGACCGAGGCTGGAAAATTAGCCTGCGTTCTGGCTCAGTTTCCTCATTCTTTTCACCCCTCAACGGAGAATCGGGCTTACCTGGAGCAAATGCGTGAGTGCTTTCAGGATCTGCCGGTGGTTGTCGAATTCCGCGATCACGCCTGGGTATCGGATGAGACCTTCGAGCGTTTGGAGAAGCAGAATTTAGGGTTCTGCTGCGTCGATGAACCGCGGTTGAAAGGATTGATGCCACCTGTGGTGCGGGCCACGAGTGAGGTTGCTTATGTTCGGTTCCATGGTCGGAACGCTGGTAAATGGTGGAAGCACGATCATGCCTGGGAGCGCTATGATTACACCTATTCTGAGGGGGAGTTAAAGGAATGGATTCCTCGAATTCGGGAACTCGATTCCGCCGCTCCACTCACGCTGGTCTACGCTAATAATCACTATCGCGGGCAGAGTGTTGACACCTTGCGAAAACTGGATAAGCTCCTTGTTGGCGTGTGAAACGCCACTCATCTCGGGTGTATATTCGGGCTGGGGAATTTAGTGGTGGAAGTCCAGGATGGTATAATGATTTATCGCCTTCACCGGCATATAAAATCCATTTCATTGAGCGATTGAGGGAGCAGAAAGCGATGTCTGGACACTCAAAATGGTCAACGATTAAGCGCAAGAAAGCTGTAACTGATGCCAGGCGAGGGGCGATTTTTACACGTTTGGCACGCGAGATCACAATTGCAGCTCGCGAAGGTGGTGGAGATCCAGAAACCAACTTCACGCTGCGATTAGCGATCGATCGCGCAAAAAACGACAACATGCCCAAGGAAAATATCGAACGGGCTATTAAGCGTGGCACTGGTGAAGATAAGGATGGCGTCAATTACGAACAAATCATGTATGAAGGTTATGCAGCTCATGGCGTCGCCCTGATGATTGAAGTTGTGACCGATAATCGAAATCGGACGGTTGCAGATCTTCGGCATGAGCTCACCAAATCCGGTGGGAACCTGGCCGACGCAGGAGCCGTATCCTGGCAATTTCGGCGCGCTGCATATTTCTACATCCCGATAGAGGATGCCGATCCGGATACGGTCTTCGAATTGGCGGTTGACGCGGGCGCAGATGACGTGGTCATCGGCGAGGAAGAGATTGAGATTTTCGCCCCTGTGGAGGTGTTCAAGAAGATTAATGACCAGTTTGATGAGGCCGGGATTAAACCCTCTGAAGCTTCGCTGCGAATGATGCCTAACACCTTATTAGGAATCGATGGAGAGCAAACCGTAAAAGTAATGCGTGTTATCGAGGCGATAGAAGATCTCGATGACGTGCAGAATGTCTATTCAAACCTTGACGTAACCGAAGAAGCAGTCTCGATACTAGAGACCGCCTGACGCTGCAGGCGACAGATACGAAATGCTTGTCATTGGGATTGATCCGGGGACTGCGCGAACTGGCTACGGCTTAATTCGGCAATCCGCGGCGGGAACATTGGCTCTGGTGGACTTTGGCATAATCCAAACATCGCCAAATCAACCGATGAGCGAGCGATTGCTGAAAATCCATCGCGATTTACAGGACTTACTGTCTCAGCATCGACCTGAAGAAGCCGCCGTGGAACGCCTTTTTTTCCAGAAGAACGTAAAAACAGCGCTCAGTGTTGGGCAGGCGCGTGGAGTTGCGATACTGGCTTTGGCTGAACTGGGTCTAAACATCAAAGAGTATTCCCCTCAAGATATCAAACTAGCGGTCACAGGCTACGGGGCGGCAGAGAAAGGTCAGGTTCAGCGGATGGTCCAGAATTTATTAGAGATGGATGATCTCCCCCGGCCTGATGATGCTGCAGACGCCCTGGCGGTTGCTATTTGCCATTGTCAAGTCTCTAATCTCGAGCGGCGAATAGAAGGTGCGGAATGATCAGGTCCATTCGGGGAATTGTTTTACATATTGGGGAGGGCGAACTGACTCTGGAAGTGGGGGGAATCGGCTTGCGTATAGCCATTACAGGGAGCGTCCACGCAGCGGGACCAGAAGTTGGCAAGCCCTTCTTCTTGCATACCTACCTCAGCGTTCGGGAAGATGAACTCAGTCTGTATGGTTTTCAATCGGCTGAGGAGCGGGGGCTCTTTGAAGTCCTGCTTGGAGTCTCGGGGATCGGCCCTAAGTTGGCTATATCCGTGTTGTCGAATCTCTCTCCAGATGTCCTTCGCAGCGCGGTCGCGAATAATCAGCCCGAGATCTTGACAAGGGTACCCGGAATAGGCAAAAAGACGGGGGAAAAGATCATCTTCCATCTTAAAGACATCCTGTCCGCTCCGGCTGTTGATATTCGCATCCCCAGTGATGTCGATACTGAAGTACTCGGGGTGCTGACTGGTCTGGGATATAGCCTTGTCGAATCTCAAACGGCAGTTCAATCCATTCCCGAGGATGCCAAGGATGACCTTGAGGAACGCGTCCGCTTGGCGCTTCAGTACTTCTCTTCTCCTTAACCCAACAAACCGGCTTCTTGAACAGCCTCGTGAACGATCCATGTACAGCGAATGCTCTTTCTACCTTGATACCAGGGTTTCTCGCAACTAAGAAATCGGAGGGTGATGGGTTTTTCCATTTGAAAAATATTTAGGTGATTGAGCAGGCCAGAGGCCATTGTTCAAGCCATTTAACTCCACTCGGAAAATGCTGTAAACGAGCCGATTTCATGTCTCAAATTGTGGATTGCTGGACAAAACAAAGGCCTTCAGGTATTATTCCCCGCGTTGCTTATTTTCCTTGGCAGATCGGAAAAAACTGAACAAATGATGTGTTCCAGTGAAATAAATTCGCGTGTATTAATCAACGCAGATTGACCAGGGAAGGTGGGCGCGGATGGTTAGAAAGACAAAATCCACGAATTCAGACCCCTCAAGGGAGGTCCTATGCCGGATCTCGTAAAAACTATATCCAGCGAGTTGCAACGCCAAATCGATGCCTTCACTCCAGAAGTTGAGCTAAAGGATGTCGGAGCAGTCCTAGAAGCTGGCGATGGTATCGCCCGCGTATCTGGCTTATCCGACGTACGTGCTCAGGAGCTCATCCAATTTGCGAATGGGGTTATGGGTATCGCATTCAACCTGGAGCGTAATGCGGTTGGTGTGCTCATCATGGGGGATTACTCCGAGATTTATGAAGGCATGCTCGTCTATACAACCGGGCGCATCGCATCCGTACCCGTGGGCGAGGGCTTGATTGGTCGGGTTGTAAACGCGTTAGGTGAACCCATTGACGGGAAAGGAAGCATCCAGTATGACGGCTACCGCCCAGTGGAACGAATCGCACCGGGCGTTATCGAGCGCAAAGATGTAGATACACCTGTCCAAACCGGGATTAAGGCGATCGATTCGATGATCCCTGTTGGCCGTGGGCAGCGGGAGTTGATCATCGGCGACCGCCAGACAGGAAAAACAGCGCTCGTAATCGACACGATTATCAACCAGAAGGGTAAGGATCTCATCTGTATATATGTCGCCATTGGCCAAAAACGTGCGGCCGTGGCACGGACGGTAGCATTGTTGGAGAGCTTCGGAGCCATGGACCATACTATCGTCGTTGTTGCAGCGGCGGACGATCCCGCGGCTCTGCAATACCTCGCCCCATATGCAGGTTGTGCGATCGGTGAAGAGTTTGCCATGCAGGGGCTTGATGCGCTGGTCGTGTATGACGATCTCAGTAAACACGCCTGGGCCTATCGCCAGGTTTCTCTGCTGCTCAGACGCCCACCTGGGCGTGAGGCCTATCCTGGGGATGTCTTCTACTTGCACAGCCGGCTTCTCGAGCGAGCGGTACGCCTCGCTGATGATTTCGTCATCGTTCCCAAGGAGTTTGAAGGCGCAGCATCTGAAGAAGATGCTGTCGATGGCAAGGTATACGGTGGGCCGCTTGCGGAACATGAAGTTAACGAAGCGCTCAAGGCGATGGACGATTCCACGAAATATCGTGCGACCATCGTCGCTGGAAGCGGGGGTTCTCTAACTGCGCTGCCAATCATCGAGACGCTGCTGGGTGACGTTTCAGCATACGTTCCAACCAATGTTATTTCAATTACAGATGGGCAGATATATTTGGAAAGCGACCTCTTCAATGCTGGCATCAGACCAGCGATCAACGCGGGGCTTTCCGTTTCACGCGTAGGCGGCGATGCGCAGACGAAGGCGATGAAACAGGTTGCCGGGCGTTTGCGCCTAGATATGGCAGCTTATCGTGAAGTAGCTGCCTTTGCACAGTTTGGTTCAGATCTCGATTCTGCGACTCAAGCTCAGCTCAGCCGCGGGCAACGCCTGCAGGAGATATTAAAGCAGTCGCAGTATAAGCCGATGGAACTGGAAGAACAGATTGTCGTCTTATTTGCCGCCACGAATGGCTACGCTGACGATGTGCAAGTCGATCAGATTAGCGCTTGGGAGACGGCATTATTGCGTAATATTGAAACTTCCCATTCAGAAATTCTAAAAGATATCGCCAAGGCCAAAATCATCACTGACAAGACAGATGAAAAGCTGCACCAGGCGATTGAAACTTTCAACCGCAGCTGGTTGGATTAGATTGACTTCGCGGGAGTTCTGAAATGGCTTCAGCCCGAGAGATGCGGCTCCGCATTCGGAGCGTTGATAACATCGCCCAGGTCACACGGGCACTGCAAGCAGTCAGCGCAAGCCGATTGAGGAAAGCGGAGGCTAGGGTTCGTGAAACACGCCCATATGCCGAAAAAGCGTGGCAGGTGCTGCGCCATCTTTCGCATCAACCGGTCAGTGATCAGGTTCATCCATTCCTCGCTATCCCGCCTGATGTAAAGAAGATTCTGGTCATCCTCGTCAGCGGAGACCGCGGTCTGGCAGGTGCATACAATACGAATGTAGTGCGATATACGCTTGAGACCTTCCGGGAAGCAGAAGTTCCGGTGAGCTATATTGCCGTCGGTCGAAAGGGTCGGGACCTATTGATCCGCCGGCGCCTCGATGTCATGGCGGAATTCAGTGATCTACCCGCTGAACCCACATTCGCCGATGTTTCAGCTATCGGTCGCTTGGCGATGGATGAATTTGTGGGTGGTAAGGCTCAGCAGGTTTATCTCGTTTATACGGACTTTGTCAACCTGCTGCGTCTAATCCCGAGTAGAAAACTTCTGCTTCCGGTCAGTTTCGAAGAGATTCGGATCGGCAGAAACGAAGAAATTGTTCAAACCGATCACACATTAAAAGAGGGACCAGAAGCCACCTATCTCTACGAACCCAGCCAGGATGCGCTGATTAATATGATTGTTCCCAGGCTTACGGAGCTTCAGGTCTACCAGGCGATCACGGAATCGCTTGCCAGTGAGCATGCGTCACGGATGGTCGCCATGCACAATGCGACGGATAATGCCTTTGAACTCGCGGGTGCATTGAGATTGGAATATAACAAAGCGCGGCAGAAGGCGATCACGAGCGATATGCTCGATATTGTCGGCGGTGCTGAAGCACTCACAAGTGGTTAACTGACGAGAAGCACAGGAAGACGGAGGATAGGATGGCAGGTGCGAAAGGGCGAGTTGTTGAAATCCAGGGGGGAGTGGTTGATTGTGAATTTCCAGCAGGTGAAATGCCTGGTATTTATGAGGCGATCGAAGTGCCTCGTGAAGGATCTGAACCGTTAATCCTTGAGGTTCAGCGACACTTGGGTGACCACGGTGTACGCACCGTAGCCATGGACTCGACCGATGGTTTGCAGCGCGGTCGCACGGCAGTCGCTACAGGCGCTCCGATAATGGTGCCAGTTGGAGAAGCGACACTCGGCCGGATGTTCAATGTCCTCGGTGTGCCCATCGACGATCGTGGTCAGGTCGATGCGGAAGACACTTATCCTATTCACCGGCCGGCGCCCTCCTTTGAAGAGCAATCCACCCGGGTGGAAGTCTTTGAAACAGGCTTAAAAGTGATTGACTTAATCGCCCCGTTCACTCGCGGCGGAAAAACGGGCATCTTCGGTGGTGCTGGAGTTGGAAAGACGATCATCATCCAGGAGTTGATCCGTTCAATCGCTACAGTCCATCAGGGCAACTCGGTGTTCGCCGGCGTTGGTGAGCGGACGCGAGAAGGAACCCAGATGTACCGCGAGATGATCGAATCCGGTGTTCTCCCGGATACAGTCATGGTATATGGTCAGATGAACGAACCGCCCGGAGTGAGGCTCCGTGTGGGACTGACCGCGCTAACGATGGCCGAGTATTTCCGAGATCAGGGACGAGATGTTCTCCTTTTCATCGATAATATTTTCCGCTTCAGCATGTCTGGTTCTGAGGTATCCGCACTCTTAGGACGGATGCCCTCGGCTGTAGGTTATCAACCTACTCTGGCGACAGAGATGGGCGAACTCCAGGAGCGGATCACTTCCACGCATACCGGTTCGATTACCTCAATGCAGGCCGTCTACGTTCCTGCAGATGACTACTCCGATCCCGCTCCAGTGGCGACGTTTACCCACCTTGACGCAACCATCGCTCTCGAACGCTCCATTGTTGAGAAAGGGATCTACCCAGCGGTTGATCCGCTGGCGTCCACCTCACGGATTCTCGATCCACAGATTGTCGGCGAGGAACATTACGCAGTCGCCCGCGAAGTGCAGAAAATCCTCCAGCGTTACAAGGACCTGCAGGACATCATCGCCATCTTGGGTATCGAAGAGCTGAGCGAAGAGGATAAGATTGTCGTCTCCCGCGCACGCAAGATAGAACGCTTTTTCTCCCAGCCGATGCATGTCGCTGAGCAATTCACGGGGCAGGATGGCCGCTATGTCCCCTTGCGTGAAACTGTCGATGGCTTCCGTGAGATACTCGATGGGCAGCACGATGTCTTGCCGGAGCAAGCATTCCACATGGTTGGAAACATCGAAGATGCTGTAAAGAAAGCTGAACAACTCGGTTCGAGCTAACAGGAAAAGAAACGTCTCTAAATGTCGATTCGATGCGAGATTGTCACTCAGGACCGTTCCCTCTACGAAGGTGAAGCGGATATTGTCATCGCTCCCGGTTCGGAGGGTGAGCTTGGTATTCTTCCAAACCACGCTCCGCTTCTCACGACGCTTGAATTTGGCGTCCTAATTGTTCGCCATAAAGGTCAGGAAGAAGCCTTTGCCATCGCCGGCGGGATTCTCGAGGTTCGACCGGATGTGATCACAGTTCTCGCTGATGTTGGCGAACGTGTTGATGAGATCGATCTGAGCCGTGCAGAGGCAGCCAGAGAGCGTGCACAAAAGTATTTGCAAGAAGGACCTCCACCCGACACCGATGAGTATCTCCGCATCCAGGCATCCCTGCGCCGCTCCCGCGTGCGAATTGATGCCGTGAAACGATTTAAGAAGCGCCCCCAGCCTCCCCGGGCGGAGTCGCGTGATGATGAAGGAACCTAATCCATGGCCATATTTGGTAAGGATTTAGGGATCGATCTCGGCACAGTCAATACCTTAATTTGTGAGAACGACGAGATCATTCTCCACGAGCCGACGGTTGTGGCGATCGACATTGATGAATTGAAGATCGTCGATGTCGGCCATTCGGCGCGCGAGATGGATGGTCGCGTCCCGGAAAGCATCGAAGTTTCACGCCCTCTGCGGGACGGAGTTATTGCCGATTTTGAAGTGACTCACCGCATGTTGGGATATTTCATTGAACGGGTTTCTGGTCCCGCGCGGCTCTTCAAACCGCGTGTGATGATCACGGTTCCCTTAGGGGTTACGAGCGTTG
Source organism: Anaerolineales bacterium (assembly GCA_004376465.1). Taxonomy (GTDB): domain Bacteria; phylum Chloroflexota; class Anaerolineae; order Anaerolineales; family E44-bin32; genus E44-bin32. The sequence continues at coordinate 12,408 of SOJU01000005.1, forward strand.
AGATGCGCGCCGTCCATGAGGCTACTCTTCAGGCTGGAAGCCGTGATGTTCACCTCATACAAGAGCCGCTCGCAGCTGCGATCGGTGTTGGATTGCCGATTACGACGCCCTCGGGGAACATGGTCGTCGATCTGGGCGGAGGGGTGACTCAAGCAATTATGATCGCCATGAGCGGCATTGTGGCTCAAGGCGCAACCAGGCTAGGGGGGTTAAAACTCGATGAAGCGATCAGCACCTACGTCCGCAAGAAATATGGCTTGATTATCGGCCCGAGGACTGCGGAAGAGGCGAAAATCCGGATCGGAGCTGCGCTTCCTCAGGATGAGGACCGCACAATCGAGATTCAGGGTCAGGATCAAGTCACGGGACTGCCCCGTCCTGTTACGATCTCAACGAGTGAAATCGTTGAGGCACTACAGGAAACGCTCCAGTTAATGGTGATGTCGATTCGAGATGTTCTTGAGAAAACCCCACCGGAGCTTGCTTCCGATATCATCGATCGCGGAATGGTGATTTGTGGTGGGGGTTCACTTCTACGAGGCATTGATAAGTGGCTCACACGCGAAACGGGTGTCCCCGCATATCGGGCGGAAGAACCTGTGGCATGCATTGCCCGAGGAGCCTACAGAGGGTTAGGAATGCTGGATCGTCTGAGGCGGACTCTCCCAAAAGTGTGAGAATCGCAAGTACACCAAGCCACTTTTTATTTAGAGCGCCCGGATACGGCGCTTTTTCATTTTAAACGCCGACAGGATACTTTTTCTCGTACTTATTCAGGCAGGTAATACGTCATATGCTGCAGGTGAAGGACTGGGTCAATATACTGCACCCTAACGTTGTCGGGCACGAAGAGTGATGTCGGCGCATAGCACATTATGGCCTCGATGCCAGCTTTGACCAGCTTCTCCGATACTTCCTGGGCTTCGGAAGCGGGAACGGCGAGCATCGCGACTTTAATTTTCTGGGTTCGAATCTCTTCGGTCAAATTCCCGGTGCCTCGGATGAGAAATTGACCCACTGGCTGGCCGGCCTTTGCCGGATCATTATCGTATATGGCGGTGATTCGAAAGCCTCGATCGACGAATCCTCTATAATTTGCGACAGCAGTACCAAGATCTCCAGCACCAACGAGGACGATATCCCACACGCGGTCAACTTTCAAAATACGCTTAAGCTGTTCCATGAGAAAGTTGATGTTGTAGCCGGTACCTTGCTTGCCGAATTCGCCAAATTGTGAGAGATCTTTGCGTATCTGTGCTGAGGAGATGCCAAGCCGTCCCCCCAGTTCTTGGGAGGATGTGATCTCCTTCCCATCCCTAGCCATCTGAGACAAGGCTCTCAGGTAGAGTGGAAGACGACCAACGACGATGTCAGGAACCTTGTTTGCAGGCATTCTTTACTCCAAGTAGTGTTTGTAGAAATGTCTGCCAAATCTAACATACCTAATGGGGTTATGCAAACAATTCCTACCTTTTACATCAACCATCACTGTTAATGATTCGGCGTCGGATCGATCAATAGCAACTTAGACAAACTACTTCTTAACTTCCAACCTACTCGCCAGAGGGAAAGATCAAGGTGTTGCCATAGAGAAAATGGATCTAATCCGCGGAATCCATCATCGCTGATCCTCGGTGCAGATTAGGTGCAGATGATGTAGATAGTTGACGGGTATAATGGCAATGAAAGTGGAGAAATATTTGTGCAGAAGCATGGTGATTTTCTAGACGAAGTGAGAATCCAGGTCTCCTCAGGCAAGGGAGGCGATGGCGCTGTTCACTTCCGGAAGGAGAAATATGTCCCCCGCGGAGGTCCTGATGGAGGCGACGGCGGGAAGGGCGGGGATGTGGTTTTTATTGTTGATCCAAAGCGGACAACTTTATCCGCTTTCCGAGGTAAGCGGCACTTTCGCGCTCAAGAGGGCAAGCCTGGGGGAGGAAACAATAGGACTGGAAGGAGCGGCAAGGATGTCCAGATTCTTGTCCCGCCAGGCACGATTGTTCGCGATGACAAGACGGATGCGCTTCTAGGAGATCTTGTGGAACCAGGTCAGGAGCTCATTATCTATCGTGGCGGTCGCGGGGGGCGCGGAAATGCACGCTTCGCAACGTCACGCAATCAGACTCCTCGAGTGGGGGAGAAGGGCGCTCCGGGGGAAAAACACTGGATTTACCTGGAATTAAGATTAATTGCCGATGTTGGCATTATCGGTGTGCCGAACGCTGGGAAGTCAACTTTATTGGCAGCTGTAACGAATGCTAAGCCCAAGATCGCTGAATACCCGTTTACGACGCTTTCTCCAAATCTAGGTGTCGCCAAGCTCGATGTCGACGCTGTGCTTGTCCTTGCTGATATCCCCGGGCTTATCGAAGGAGCTCATCAAGGTGTTGGTCTGGGATTTCAATTTCTACGTCACATCCAGCGAACGAAGGTATTAATCCATCTTATCGATGGTTTATCTCCAGACCCGTTAGCTGATTTCTCTCAAATTAACACAGAGTTAGCCTATTTTGACCCAATGCTGGGGGAGAAACCTCAAATTGTGGCGATTACTAAGACTGATCTCCCAGAAGTCAGGGCGCGGATTGATGAATTGAAGAGCAGGTTTGAATCTGCGGGGTACCAGGTTTTTACGATATCTGCTCTCGCACGGGATGGCCTGAGGGAACTTCTTTTTGCTGCCATCAAGGAATTGCAAACAATTCCTGCTCCAGAGATTATCGAAGGAGAGCTGCCTGTTTACCGGCCAGAACTTGAGGCTAGAGATTTTAAAATCACACGCGAAGCGGATGGCGGCTGGCGAGTCTCAGGGGAGGCGGTTGAGCGCGCAGCAGCAATGACGTATTGGGAATATGATGAGGCAATCCGCAGGTTCCAACAGCTTCTTGTGCGACTTGGTGTTGAAGCTGCGCTGCAAGAAGCTGGCGTCAAATCTGGAGATACCGTCCGCATTGGGGAAAACGAGCTTGAATGGGTGATTTAATCGGTGTGCTCGGAGGGACGTTTGACCCTCCCCATCTCGCTCATCTGCTTCTGGCGGATGAAGCTCGTTACGTTCTTGGCCTAAATAAAATCCTCTGGGTTGTAACCGCGCAGCCACCTCATAAAGAAGATCAGTCCATCTCATCGGTCGACCACCGCGTGGCGATGGTCAAGTTAGTGACCGATGCTGAACCTGCATTTGAATTCTCACCTGCGGACCTCGAACGACCACCTCCTCACTATGCACATGGGACGATGGAGTGGTTGAGGATGCGTCATACCGACGCGAAATTCGCATATTTGATGGGGGAGGATTCACTGCGTGATCTCCCTGACTGGAATTTGCCACAGCGTTTTGTAGATTCCTGTGATTGCATCGGTGTCATGAAGCGCCTCGCGGTGGAATACGAAGTGGCTCAATTGGAAGAGGAGCTCCCGGGGTTGGGGGACAAGCTGGTTTTTCTGGGTGTTCCACCGATCATGATCTCTGGCAGGGAAATCCGCCGCCGTGTTCACGACGGACGTCCCTATCGATATTTTATCCCCCCTGCTGTCTCAGATTACCTTCTCGAGCACGGTCTTTATTCTTGAGTCTGAGCCGTGATTGACCAGTCTTCGCCACAAGAGCTTGGGTTAATCTAATCAGAAGCATGCGCTAGTTGCTGCTAGGCTGTGTAAGCAATCCTCCCCCTGAATGGAAAGAAGTGGGTCTGAGAGCTTGGTAATACAGCGTAGTTCTTGAAATCGAGATATGATGTATTGGCTAATGAGTTCTTCAGAAAACTACAGCGATGGGTCAAGAGAGGAAACCAATGAGAGAGAAAGATATCCCACGATGGCTGCTTCCTGCCCTGGTATTTATCTTCCTAGCGGCCATTGTTGCCTTCCTATTCGCAAGAGGATTGGGCAAGAGCGTGCCGCTCGACGAACGTTCATCCTCTATTGGAGTTGTTCAATCTGGTGAGATCAACCCGGATAGACGGGAACCGACAACACCAAGGGATCCGTGTTCACTACTTATGCTTGAGGAGATCGAGGATGAACTGGGTATTCAATTAGGCGAATCATCTTTCGAGGTGACAGATGATCCTATAGGCGAGATGATCTGCACTTTCCATGGAGCGGATGACGGTAATCTCCCTGTTGTCCGCCTCGTTGTCGTCTTTAATGAGGGAATGAAACCATTTCTACGACAAAATGGATATTCCGTGGGTCACCTATACGCAGGGCGGAATGTCTCGGATAGGTATACAAAGCCGGTCGCGGATATTGGGGACGAGGCGTTTTGGGGGGGCAGTGGTGTGGAATTGTGGAACGGTCTTCATGTTCTTCTTTGGGATGTCTATTTACAGATTAATGTCAACAGCGGGGATGAAGGGAAAGATCTGGACGCGTCGCAGAAACTGGCGTTAATCGCACTGGAACGTCTATTCAATGAGTAGTTCTTGCCGTCTAGCAAAACAAATTCCTGGATACTGACATTTCGAAGAGCGGAATGAGCGACCTGCGTGCCCGCCCGCCGCTCTCCAGCAACCGACTCTCATAACCTCCCGGAGATTCCAAGCCTGCGGGAGGTTTTTTATCGGGGAACACATCGTTGGTGGTTGTAGAGACGCAGCATGCTGCGTCTCTACGTGTAGGATATATTGTCGAGGCAAATTGCTCTCGACATGTACGCCTGCCGCCGGGAGTAGAGCTCTTTGAAACGAAAAACCAAACCTTCGGATTTGCATGGTTGGTTTGAGTTGAGAGCTTGATGTTAGATCCAGGGGGTGTGCTCCACGCTGCGCTTCGCGCAGCACTCCGTAGGAGCCACGAGTGCTTCGCGAGGGGAGGGTCCCTCGACGAGCTCGGGATGATAAGTCCCCCACAGTCCCCTCGCGTGCATCCCCGAAGCAGAGCGGAGGGGGCTTTGGGGGATTTAGGGGGAAGAAAAGAGAGAGCGATTCATAAACTTCTTAATTTGTCTATCTAGTCGTGCATACGCTCTAACCTCAAACCGCAGGCTGCGGCGACAACCGGAAGCAGAGCTTCCGCACTCCACACATTCAAAAAAAAGATGAGACAACCCTGGTTAGATCAACTGGAGGATGTTGAGGATCAGTCAAGATACGGTCCTGTTTCGATTGGCCTGTTTGGATCGCTCGACCACTCGGACCAGGAGCCTGCATATAATCTGACGCCTTGGATTCCTGCGTAGGCCATGGAGAGAACGTTATGGCATCCGGTTACGCCTGAACCACAATAGACGATGGTATCTGTTGATGAGAACCCGCCGATCAAGGTGTCAAATTCCGCTCTAAGGATGTCAGGGCTCCTAAAACACCCGTCTACTCCGAGATTCATCTGCCAGAACCTGTTTATCGCTCCAGGGATACGGCCGGCAATAGGGTCGAAGGGTTCTTCCTCACCTCGATATCGCTCCGGCGCGCGCGAATCAAGGACGAGACTGGAGCCCTGTGATCTTCTTTCAAGAACTTCATCGGCTACGACTCTTAAATCCGGTTTTAACCGTGGGACGAATTGTCTGGGGATTCGGGATTCACGATTGGCGTGGATCGGAAGTCCGAGTCGTTTCCATTCCGGAAAGCCTCCGTCTAACACCGCGGCTGCTTCATGCCCCAAGTATTTGAGCATCCACCATAAACGGGCTGCTATACCCCCGCCGCGCGAATCGTAAATAACAACCTGGGTGTCCTCATCAATACCCAATTCAGAGAAGTATTTTGTGATGACCTCGATTCCAGGGAGAGGATGGCGGCCGTTCGTTCCGCTCCTTGGCGCGGAAAGATTATCGTCAAGGTGGACATAGGCAGCTCCAGGAATGTGTTCGATCAGATATTGTTCTTCCCCCCAGTGCGGTTGAACCAGATCAAAGCGGCTGTCGAAGATCGCCCAATTCGCTTCTTCTAAATGAGGTTCGAGCTGATTTGTGGTGATGACGGTCGTGTAGTCCATAATTGTTTCCTATACTGGCGCACAGCAGGTAATGCCGAATATTGCATCCCTCTCCTGGCAAAGGTGTCGCCAAAATTTGGGGAGATCCGTCACCCCACGACTTGGCGATAGGCCAGACACCAATTTGGTTGTCTGAGGTGGGTGGGATTAAGAATCTACGGGTTTTCAAGCGAGGTATCATTCGCGTGTGTGAGATGTCAATCATCAGCGGGCCATCGTGCTGTATCGAAAGAGGTAGCGCCCATCTGGATGAATGGCAAGGAGTGAGTCACCTTCTCTGACAAGTTATATTGGTTATGAGATGACGCGTTCAACTCGTTAGTCCTGCTTACTGTCCTCGCTACTTCCTTCGCTTCTTGTTGCTGCCTTCCTTAATTGCTCGATTGAAATGCGGTTGGCATGGCGGCAGCCTGGACAGTGGACGACGTAATGATTTCCTTCGCTTTCCTCGAGAGCTTCAAGAGCGAAGGCGATTTCCTCTTTCTTGATGTGGAAATTTCTACCGCAACGATAACATCTGGTCTGCATTTGATAACTCCTGAGATGTACTAAGCTTAATTAGCAATCACTCGGTCGCTGCTCCGCCCGGGTTAGTTCGGATCAATGAAAACGCGACCCCGAATAAAACGATTGTGGCGCCAGCGATACGTAAGGGAGATGGCAGCTCGCTAAGCACAAGATAGGCTAAGACAGCCGCAGCAATGGGCTCGCCTAAAAGTGTGATCGAAACCTTAGTGGCGGGTAAGTACCGCAATGCCCAATTATAAGTTGAATGGGCTAATAATTGTGGGAAGATCGCAAGCAGCAGGAACCAGAGGTATGTGATCGGTGGGTACCCAAAAAGGTTGTGCCCAGATGAAATCACGGCAATGATCAAGAAGATCGCAGCAGAGGTATACACAAGACCGATATACATGATGAGTGAAAAATCAGATCTAAGGCGACGCCCGATGATGAGATAAGCTGCTCCGGCTGCGCCTCCCAAAAGAGCGAGTAGGTCGCCAAGCAAGACATCCGTTCCGCCACCCGATGTTGTGGTAACACATGAAAACCCCTCACCGAAAACACAGTAATCACTTAATGCGATCATCAATCCACCGCCGAACGCCAGTCCCAAACCGATTATAGTTCTACGCGAAGGTATCTCGCCGAGGAGAAGGGGAGAGAACGCAGCGACGAAAAGTGGGGTCGTCTGAACGAGGACCACTGAGCTGGTGACGTTGGTATATTCGAGTGAGGTGATCCAGGCGCCGAAGTGCAGTGCTAGAAATAACCCCGAGAGAAAGGCTAATTTATATTGTGCTCTTGAGGGTTCCCGCAGTTTTTCACGCTGACGGAAGAGGAAGGGGGCCAGGATCAAAGATGCGATCGATAATCGATATGCTGCTATTACCAAAGATGGAGCATCGTTTTGGGCGAAACGAATAAAGATAGATGAAGTGGAGGCAGCGACGATCGCCAGTCCCAACGCAAGAATCGGAGATATGCGAGTTTTATCTTCAGGTGTGTATGTTCCGGGTTGCTTCATAAACAACATTTCGCTTGACAAATTCTGATTCTGAAGACTACAATCCATTCGCGAATATAATTGAGATGCATTCGCTAATTTCCTTGGATAAGTATAGTGTTTAGAATGGAATGAAGGAAAAGGAATTGGCTTTCGAACTACCAGCGATTGATTAACATTGCGAACCAAGAAAGCCGATTTTGGGACTTGACGTTTAGGAACATGCCTATTACCTTAGGTATCAGAACGCAGACCAGATTATTTCGCCGTTTGATGGAAAGCCGTGAACTGGTAGGAAGGTACACGGTGCTTTAAAGGCTAATCTGTCTTGCAGTGGGCATAGGGGTAATGCCTGGTCCGTCTCTCAATTATCATACTGGAGGTATGAATAATGACCCATATTATCACCAGCTTGTGCCTTCGCGATTCGGGCTGTGTAGAGGTATGCCCTGTGGAGTGCATCGTTCCCGGGAAACCGGCCGAAAAATGGCCGTGGTACTACATTGACCCGGACACGTGCATCGACTGTGGTGCATGCATCCCCGAATGCCCGCTCGAGGCGATCTTTACCGAAGACGAAGTGCCATCCGATTACGCCGCCAAGGGTGGTGAATACCTAAGTATGCCGGCAGGAACTGCTGGCTTCGATACAGTTTACGATGGAGAGAACCACCAAGGTGAGGCCGTACATCTAGAGCACACGAAGATTCTTGAGGCTGGAGAGGTCGTCGATCTTTCCCCTGACATCCAGCCGAATTATGACTTCTTCACGGATGGTCCGGGGTATAGTGTGCTGGAAGGGTAGCTCACACTATTTGAACGTAATATCGAGGGAGCCGTTTGGCTCCCTCTTTTTTATTAAAGCTGAGACTGTTCGGGTAAAAAGCTCACGAACGCGTGATCACGACAAAGAAGTTTAAGGGGTGCGAGCAGCTCTCGGAGGTTAACGGATGGCGGTATACTGAGAACCTCTCGCTTGGTTTAAATGGAACTCCCCCAGGGGAGTCTCTGGAGGCGAGAATATTAGAATTAAACATCCATTGTGGTTCTCTCTTTCTCGTGTTGTCACTTAAGGTAACGAGTCGTTGAATATAATGTCGAGCAGGAAGCTATCCTTATCGAGCGAGCATCTCGAAGAGATGCAGCGGCACGTCGAAGACTGCTATCCGGAGGAGGGCTGTGGAATCTTAGGAGGGTTCGCTGATCGTGTGGCATGGGTGATTCCCATCATGAACATGCTCCACTCATCAACGCGCTTCCAAATGGATCCCCGGGAGCAGATCGACGCTTTCTTAAAAATCGAAGATGCAGGCGGGAAACTTATCGGTATCTACCACTCGCACCCAAACGGACCGGAGTTTCCCTCGGAATCTGATGTTCGCGAGAGCGCGATTCCGGAAGCAGTTCATATAATCTGGCATCATCTTGATGAAGAATGGAACTATCAAGCCTATCGGATCGACCCAGTGGTGGGATTTGTTGCGGTCGGAATAAGTTTGCACAGACCGTAACAACTTCTGGTTTTTGGTGTTTTCTAATGTGGCAATCGCAATGAGGAGGAGCTATGTGGGTTAGGAGTGTCACCGCGCTCATAGCAGCGTATTTACTGGGATCGATCCCTGTCGGATTATTGATGGTGAGGCTCGTTAGAGGACGGGATATCACAAAGTGGTATAGCGGCAGGACAGGGGGGACAAACGTAATGCGTGTCGCGGGCGTTTGGGCAGGATCCGGTACGGCGATAGCGGATGTCTTAAAGGCTGCTGGAGCGGTCTGGGTCGCACGTGCATTGACTGGCGGAGGAGAACCCTGGATCGAGGCAATCGCCGGAGCCCTTGCGATTCTGGGACATAACCATTCCATCTTCCTAATCCAGAGAGAAGACGGCAAGATTAGATTGCGGGGTGGAGCGGGTGGCGCGTGCTCCTTTGGCGCGGCGGTGGGATTATGGCCACCGGCAGGGTTAATCATTCTTCCACTTGTGGGTGCGATCTTCTATGGAATCGGCTACGCTTCGGTGACAACGATGAGCGTATCAATCATGGCCGGGATCATCTTCGCCATCCGGGCAGCACTCGGCCTCGGACCCTGGGCGTATGTCGGCTATGCAATCTTGGCAGAATTATTGGTGATCTGGGCCTTGCGTCCGAATATCAAACGCCTGCTGAAAGGGGATGAACGACTTGTGGGGTGGCGTGCTCGCAAAAAAATTAAAGAAGAACACGAAAAATCAGGACAAGAGACGGACTTGACCGAGTCCGAGGAATCTTAGGGAAGTTTCGCTGCCAGCTTTGCTTGAGAAGACGATGCGAACATTCTTGGACGAACCGTTATCACGAAAACACAAGGATCCCTGTTAAACCAACGAGCGCGACGGAGGTAAGCTCGATCAGTCGTGCTCTGCTCATCTCCCCAGCATGCAAAGTTTCCATCAATCCATTGCTTATATAAACAAACAGACCAACAATCAAAGCGAATCGAAATGAGGGCAGAGGCCAGTAGTGCAATGCCCAAACAAGCTGTGCCGAGATTCCGCCAACGATCAGAGCGGAAACTACAGCCTGGCCGTCATCGGGTGTAGAGATCTGCAGTAGCCGCCAACTGATGACAGCGACAACAATCAACGAAAGCGGGACACGGTATACCGATCGTAAATCGACGGCATGCATTGTGAACAGAATGCCGACCATTAGAAGGTAGGCGAGGGTTCTCAAGACCAGCGCGGCAACGTCGTGCCGAGGGTCTGCTGGATCGTGGATTATAAACTCCGCCAGGAGCACCGCCATCAAGAGTGCCGCCCCAGCCACCAGACCGACCCAAAGTGCAAGCCCTTCTGGCAAGCGCGTCAGGATGATCCCCGCCGCAAGTGCTGTCAAGCCAGGGACAATCCAGTGCTCGAATGTCCGCTCGCCTGATTTTAAGGATGGGTGGGAACGGAGCAACCAGTCTGCCCCGGCAACAGTGAGCGCCGCAGAAAGCGTCAACATTATCAGGCGAGTATCCACCTTGAATTCGAAGATCAAGCCTGCGAAAGTGAGTTCTGCCGAGAAGATAGGCAGGACCACGATTCGTATTAAGGCATAGCTCAGGATCACCAGCGCCGTTAGCGTGCTAAGGCGGTCACGGTCGGGTTGGGGTAAGTCGCCACGCATAGGAGCATTCTAGCACTCGTTAAGCGAGGATGCCTAGTCTATTCGTTGTCTGAGGATCTGATGGAAGGAGTCTTTTCGGTTCCGATGCAGAAGCTGTAATTAGATTCGATTTAGGGATTTCTCGGTCTTCGTTTCACGGCTCACTCGAAATGACAAATCAAGGGTATGCCCGGAGCTGAACCTCCGGGCTCAAAGCCAAAATATGGAAAGCACACTCGTTGTTAGCCCGAAGGGGATCTGCTACGAGCCCGTCAATTTATTGACGGGCGGATTACTGTGAACATGGCTAGTATCTGGGAAAAAAAGGAATCGTCACATGCTGCATCATTGGGATTTCTCCATCGCCGCTTCGCGGCTCGTTCGAAATAATGGGTTCCTCGCCAATGTCATTCTGAGCGACCGCAGTAAGCGAAGAATCTCGTTCCAGGCCAGGAGAACCCGCCAGTATGAAGAACGAGATGCTTCGCTTCGCTCAGCATGACATATACTTGTTTCTCTCGAGCATGTGCAAGCGAAGCGACGTAGGGGTTCATTCTCCCTCTTCGAAGAGAGGAGATTGCTACGCCTTCGGATCGAAATGACACGGCCGGGAACGGTTACTCCTTGTCATTATCAGGAGAGAATGACCGCGGCAATCGTCCAAGGAATATGTATAATCAGTCACTATGATTATTGCGATTGCTATCCTCGGTTGGGCCTTCGGGGCCGCCATCAACTGGCTTGCAGATAGCCTCCCGTTTTTTCGCAAACCGGCGATGCCACGCTGCCCTGCTTGCACAGCCCCTTTCTCACCGATCTCCTGGTTCGCCGTTCCTGCGATCATCGCCCGAGTTTGGCGTTGTGAGTATTGCAGCACAAGACGCCAGACGCGAACTTTGCTCGTTGAGATACTGGCCATCGCCGGATCTATTAGCATTTACTTCTGGAGCAATTCCCCAACGAGTTTCTGGTCGGCCTTTCTTGTAAGTGCGGTTTTCTTGCTCATCATTGTCATCGACATGGAGCACAAACTCATCCTCCATGTTGTTACTTTTCCGGCTGCTGTCTTATTTATAGTGCTCGGTCTATTAAATCCGCAGATGAGTCTGGGCAGGGTGCTCCTGGGCGGGGCGGTTGGGTTCGGTCTGTTCTTCCTGCTCTACTTGCTCGGAGGGATATTCGCTCGCAATGTTTCTGGGGGGCAAGACAACGCCGACGATGAAGTCGCTCTTGGTTTTGGTGATGTGACTCTGGCCACGATCATTGGGTTGGCGGTTGGTTTCCCAGGGGTGATCGAAGCGTTGCTGCGCGGCATCCTCGCGGCCGGCTTATTCAGCATCGCCTATTTAATATTCATGAAGATGCGCCGCCGCTACAGCGCGTTTACACCGATTCCTTATGGTCCTTTTCTCATCCTGGGCGCCTGGTGGGTTTATTTCTGGGGATGGGCGTGGTTGGAGAGAATCCTCAATATGTAGATGAAAACTCGGATTGAGCTCGAGTTTGTTTCTATATTGTTACAAAAACGTCTCAATGACCTGACAGTATGCTCCCTTGGTCCCGCGGTACTAGCCCTCGAGTAAAACACAGCGCGTATAATGATGACTGTCACATGGATGTCATTGCTGATGGCACAGGATTAATGGAAATGGAAAAAACACGAGACTTTCCTAGGTTGCGCTCTAATACAACACGCAAGAAATCGCGTGGGCAAAGCATCGTCGAGTTTATGGTTCTGCTGCCGTTGTTGGTCATGATGCTCTCGGGCTTGATCGAGTTTGGTTTCATGCTTAACTTCTATCTGGACCTGATCGATGGAGCCAGGGAGATCGCAAGGTTTGGCGCGAATGTGGACCCACTTTCGGGTAAGAGCGCAGGTTCATGCAATTCGGATTGGTTCTACGAACTGCTGCCATGCATGGCGGATCAGATATTCTCTGAACAGGTCGTCTTACAATACGGCCCCCCCGAAACGGATGATCTAATCCTCTCAGCCATCGCGGCTTCAGGCGGTGTGGTGACTCAACGCTTCCCGGATGCGGATGGTTGGAGTCGCGCGGGCAACCACATTTCGAAATTCACCAACGCGGATATCAACGGAATGCTCAACGCCGCCGCACCGGCCACCGGGATGGTCTTAGTCGAAGTTTATTACGATTACCACATGGTTCTGGGTCTTCCCTGGATCACGATGTTCGTGCCGGACACGATCACACTTCATGCTTACAGCATAATGCCAAATGCCTATGTCGAACCAACACCAACCCCGTAACGCTTCATCTAAACTCCAGCGTGGGCAGGCGCTGTTGCTCATCGCCTTGGCCTTCATCGGTCTGGCAGCATTTATCGGTCTGACCGTTGATGCTGGGATCCTATTCATCCAGATCGGCCACCTGCGCCGCGCGGTTGACTCGGCATCACTCGCCGCAGCTAACCAATTCCGTGAGGGGCGCACGTTGGCCGAGATCGAGGCTGCAGCCGATGAATTCATCGCTTTAAACAGCCTCAACCCAGCCAATGCCGTGATTTTCATTTGCGATATCTCCGACCCGACGGCGGGAAATTCTAATATCTACCACGACGTTGATATCTGCCCTCCGGATATTGATGGAAATGGTGTACATGACGATTCACCGCCGCGCAAGTTCGTACGCGTGGAAGCCACAATGCCGGTGGAATTCGCTTTCCTGCCGATTATTGGCTGGGGCTCTATTGACATTCGGGCGGAGGCTATCTCCGAAACGGCTTCTGTCGATCTCGTCTTGGTCATCGATACCTCTCAATCCATGGCCTGGGATGCTGTCTGCGGTGATGGTATAGACGATGATGCCTACTGGGAGATTCAAGCTACAGGTGCTGCGGATGGCGTTGATGACTGCGACGATGGCGGGACGGTTCCGACAGCAGGCGCAGTCCCGGATGATTACGGTAGTGACCCCAACAACTGCAACGACCCCGATGTCGCCGCCGGTGTTCAGGGTGAGTGCTATCCTTTCGAGGATGTGCGGGCAGCCGCGCTTGCACTCGTCGATCGAATGTATTTCCCTTACGACCGCATGGCGGTCATAAGCTTCAATGTACATGCAACCGCCCAGCTGCATTTTAGCGATTCCCCATCTTCGATCAAATCCTCCATCGGCAGCCTTTTGGTGTACAAGCTGCCCAGTTGTGATGGATGGACTAATTTCAAGGATCCGACTGGCTGCACGAACACGAATATCGCCGACGGTTTACTATTTGGTGGGAACGAGTTCGGCCTCTCGCTGCGCCAGGAGGCTGTTCCGATTCTCGTCTTGCTCAGCGATGGCGCCGCAAACGCGGCGACGGATAACGACGGGGATTTCGTTTGCCCTGCCGGACCGGGTGGTAACCCGACCTGGGTCGAACCCTTCTGCCGTGATGACGATTTCGAGATTGGTCCAGGGGCCTACGGTGCGCCAGATACAGAGGACATGGCAGTGGCCCGCGGTTATTTCGTCGGCTGCCCGGATGCAAACGCATATGACCCGATGCTGACTTCCTGCACTGCATCAGGGCAGGGAGCGGTCGTGTTCACGATCGGTCTCGGTGAAGAGTTGATCAACAACACCGACTGTCATGCGGCCTCCTATCCCGGAGGGTGTCAACCAAACCAGGGTGAAGAATTATTGCGTTTTATCGCCGCAATCGGAGATGACGGCGATCCAGCTTCAGATCCGTGCTCAAGCGAGCCAACCGGTCAATCCTGCGGGAATTACTATTACTCTCCGACCGGCACAGGGCTCATTAAGGTATTCGAGGCGATCGCATCACGTATCTTCACGCGCATCGTCCATTAATAACGAGGGAGAATATCGATGTACGTTTTGCCAGCCAGCCAATCTCCCGGTGATCTACAACGTAAGCGGCGTTTTCGCGGGCAGACTCTCGTCGAGTTTGCGCTTGTGCTGCCGGTTATGTTGATGGTCCTGTTCGTAATCATCGAAATGGCGCGCCTGTTGCATGCATGGCTCGCGGTTGAAAACGGGGCCCGTTTTGGGATACGCTATGCGGTGACGGGTGAATACGATCAAGCCTTCTGCGTCGATGGACCCGATGCAGGCACCGAAGCCTGCGGCGGAGCGGATCGGCTCAGCGAGGAGGATGCTGCCCGCTTGCCCTCCATAGAAGATGCTACGCGTGCGGGAGCCGTCGCCATTATGCGCAATGAGACAGTCCCAGTAGCATCGCCGGGTTACTTTAAGATCACGCTTTGCTCCAGCAAGCGAACCGGGGCTGGAGCTCTTTTCTTGTATCACGATTCGAACACACCTATCCATCAGCCGGCGTGGTGTGAGCAACGTCCCTCCACTGGTATCTCCGTTAGTGACGCAGGCGGACCGGGCGATCGTGTTTCCGTAACCGTGGACTTCGAACACCCGCTAATCGTGCCGCTCATCAGTTCGGCATTACCCAACATCCACCTTACCTCTAAACGAGAAGGCATCGTTGAGCAATTCCGTGTCGCCCGCGTCGTCGGCCTGCCGGCGACGATCTCTGTGCCGACTTTCACGCCGACAAACACCGCGACTGCCACTTCAACACCTACTTCTACACAGACGCCTACTCCTTCGACTACACCGTGTAAGGTACCTCCCGTCGTCCAAATTATCTTACCCACCAATGGATCGACCTATAACGTTAAAGTGCCCGGCCAGGCAGTAGCATACGATCCGGATAACGCTGATCCTGCAGCCTGCGCGGGCGTTGGCGTAGATGGTGAGGGGATCGTGCAGGTCGATTTCGCCATCGATTTTTGGGATGCATCTTTGCCTGTGCCTGCTTGGACGAGGGTCTTCTCGTCAACAGCGACCGCACAAGCCTACTGTACTTTTAGTGGGAATGCACCTTGCAGTGAGCACCCGACGACCACGGCGCAATGGCCCGGTGGAATTCTAATGGGTTCGGGCCTGCACCGCATGCAGGCGATAGCGACCGATGACGAAGGTGAAGTAAGTCCCGTCGATGAGGTTCAGTTCTTGCTCAATGTTCCGCATACGCCCACACCAACCGCTACCCCAACGACCGATTGCAATGCTATCAGTGTGAATCAATACTACACTTCTGGCGAAGGGCTTTACATGTTGGTGCAAAACAACAATCCACAGACGATCAATCTTACCAATTCCCATACCAATTGGAATGAGATGAGCGTCGGTCACAACGTCGACCGGCTGCAGTACAACTGGGTGCAATATTATCCAGGCGATGATTTCAGTTCACCGACAACTCGGGGACCTGCTGTTCCGAGCTCTTTCTCTCATCCACCAGGTGCCTCGGTCTACTGGGCAGCGCGTTTCAATAACACACCGGGTGGTGAACTTATAGGTGATTACGACACAACATTAACCTTCGATTCAGTATGCCTGGTATCCTCATCGATAACCATTCCTATGCCTACGAATACCCCTACAGCAACCAACACGCCGACTCCGACGCTGACTCCAACCATTACCAACACACCTCCTCCGACTAGTACGCCTACCATCACACCCACGCCCTCCTGCTCAGGCGTCTCTTTTGGCTCCACGACGTTCCTGACAGGCGCCCGCATCCAATTGGGAATCAACAACACAACCTATCCAGGGTTGCAGATCACGGGTGTCACAATACTTTGGGGTCCCTTGGAATCCGCATCGAACCTATATGGATGGAATGAGTACTTCAATTGGGCTCAGTGGAATGGGTCGTATGTCAACTTGGGCGATGATCCAACTTCGACAACCTCGATTGGCTTTACCAGCGCTGCGAATCCGAGTAACAATCTCACCATTGATTGGGGGGGAATCTTCGCCGGCTCGTTCATGAACGCACCGCTTAACTTGGGTCCGGGGAATTTCGGTTTCTCGATCCAGTTCAGCGATCCGGCCTGCAATATTTCAAGAGGAGCCTCACCGGTAACATTCCCAACCCCGACGAACACACCGCTGCCAACGAACACGCCCACGGCAACGAATACGCCAACGGAGATGCCAACTCCGACGATCACACCGTCGCCGACAGCGACAACCCCGCCGCCGCCGACGACTCCGACTCATACACCAACACCAGTAACTCCGTCTCCAACCGCGACCGATCCAGGTTTTGGATAAATCAGCGAACAGGCAAACGACCCCGCGAGAGCGGGGTCGTTGTTTTAACCCTTCTTGCTCCGGTTAATCAACTGGCATACAATCCCATCTGATGGTCGAAAATAACCGCCTACCTGAACTCTACAGCCGGCATTGGCCGGTACTTCTGGTGATTATTACCGCTTTTTACAGCCTCTGGATTACGCTAGCTCCGGAGACGATGGAAGGCAGCTTATTCCCCACGGTTCTGGTCTTCGGCGTCCGTCTGATTGTTGCCTGGGCCGCAGTTAAAGCGCTTCCAGAGATTCGAATGGGACCCGAACAGCGATCCTGGCGTCTCCTTGCCGTCGCGCTGCTAATCTGGGCGGCCGCGGATGCGCTTGCTGTCCTACTATGGATTTTACACGGCCAACCCTTACTCCCACCGTCATTTCGTGAGCTATTAGTCCTGGCGGGTTATCTGGCTGCACTTACGGCGTTCATTACCTACCCAACGGAGCAACCGGGACGCTTCGGACGGATGCGGGAGACGCTTGATCTCTCCATCCTGATCATCTCCGTCTTGACGATCTCCTGGCTCATCTTTCTGGGGCCCACATTCCGTGCTCAGACGCTCTCTCCCGGTGATGCTTTTTGGCTGAGCGTTCTTCCCACTTTAGACCTGATATTGCTCGTTCTTGTATTGCGCTTAAATCTACTTCGCAAGAATCAACAGGAGCGCTGGGTGTTTCCACTCTTGGCGGTCGCTTTCATCGTTTTTTTTGTGAGCGATTTAGGAAATGGTCTGCTCCGCGGTGAGGCACGCGTTGGTATGCCGAGCTTTGTCGAGGCGGGTTGGATGGTGGGAACGGTGCTTATCGGCATTACCTATCAGATCCTGCAAGGTCGATATGCGTATCAGCGTCAAGAGGAACCTGGTCGTCGGGAGTGGCGGCTGCGGATAGAACTCCTTTTACCTATCGCTTTCACATATGCCGTCGTTGGCTATATCCTTTTTGATTGGTGGTACGCTGGATCTCTGGATTGGGTAAGTATCGGCGCGGCAGGGATCCTGATCCTGCTCATTTTCGCTCGCCAGGGCGTAATTACCGGTCAGCAGGAGATGGTGCAGTTCGCGGCGCTCATCAATGCGACCTCTGACCTGGCTTTCGTTTGCACACCCGAGGGTGAAATACAACTTTCTAATCCGGCGCTGCGAAAGGCGATAGGCGATGAAAAAGCTCAGAATGTGAATTTGTTCTTCCACATCGAAGGCGATGAGCCGGCGTCATTTGACACGATCCTCGAGAGTGCACTCGATGGGGGTTGGAGCGGGGAGGTTGCGATCGGTGGAGAGGATGGCTCCAGGCTTCCGGTGCACCTTTCACTCAACCCGATAGAGGCTGCCCGCGGCCAGAGTGCCTTGCTGGCGGGTACCGCTCACGATCTGACGATGATCCGCGCGCGTGAGACCGACCTGCGAAATGCTATGGAGCAAATTGCCCTTGCCCGTAACGACCTTGCCAGATTGAATGCTGAACTGGAGGATAAGGTTGAGGGGAGAACCCGAGAATTAGAGGACACAGTCGCAGATCTTGAGAGATTAAATGAGGAGTTGAAAACACTCGACAACCTTAAATCGGAATTCGTCGCCCTCGTATCCCATGAATTGAGGGCGCCGCTGACGAACATACGCGGTGGAATAGAGCTAGTCCTCAAGAGCCGTTCAAAACTAGGGAAGAAGTCGGGTCAATCTCTGCAGCTCGTTCAAGATGAGACAGAGCGCCTTTCTCTATTTGTTGAGACTATCCTGGATTTATCGGCATTAGAAGCCGGGAGATTTCATCTATCGCTCTCGCCGCTCTCGATTGCAGAAGTTCTCGAGAGGACGATTGCACGCTTTCCGGCTCGCACCGTCAAATCTCGAGTAAAAATGGAAATCGAGAAGAACATGGCCACGGTGATCGCGGATGCGCGCGCACTCGATAGCGTTTTCTTCCACTTGCTGGACAACGCTGCGAAATATGCACCATCTGGCGACATAATTATTGAAGCTCATGAGGAACCGGAGAGGGTGGTTGTAGCCGTTGTCGATTCGGGCCCGGGAATCCCCGCAGACCAGCGTGAGCATATCTTCGAGATGTTCCACCGATTGGATACGAGTGATGCGCGCGAGGTCTATGGTCACGGATTGGGTTTGCCCATGGTGTCACGATTGCTGGAGGCCATGGGAGGAGGAATTCGAGTGGATGAAAAAGCGATGACGGGAACTCGTCTTGAATTCTGGCTGCCGAAAGAGTAAGCGTTCCCTGTTTAATTTCATCTATTAAGGTAAATTGAGAGTGCCTCGAATTTTTCAATCTATGAAACCAACAATATAATAGGGAAGCCATTGTTGGCGAAAGGATTATAGAACAGGGTTTACCATGACGAATAAAGTGCTTGTCGTCGATGATGATAAAACTCTGCTGCGCTTCATCTCTGAATACTTGGAGAAAGAGGGTTTTCAGGTAGCGATCGCAGATCGTGGGCAGAAGGCGCTGCGCCAATTTTACAAGCAGCGTCCAGAGATTGTGCTTCTGGATGTCATGATGCCCGGGATGGACGGCTGGGAGGTTTGTGCCCGACTCAAGGAATTGGCCGATGTGCCAGTAATTCTACTCACCGCCAAGACCGCGGAAGCTGATAAGCTGCGCGGCTTTCGTCTAGGCGTTGACGACTACATCACCAAGCCCTTCAGCATGGCCGAGCTCGTTGCCCGCATTCAGGCTGTGCTAGCTCGAACACAGTCGGACAGCGATGATGATGTTCTCTTCGCTGGAGTGATTGCTGTGGATATGTTAAAACGCGAGGCGCGCATAGAGGATCGTGTGCTCGACCTCACACCAACAGAATTTCGACTTCTCGCCGCGCTCGCTCGCCGTTCCGGAGAAGCTGTATCGCAGGATGATCTGATCGCAGATGTTTGGGGCGAGATGCGAGTTAAGAGCGGCAGTGCGCTGCGACGTTATATCTGGCTTTTGCGCCGTAAGATTGAACCTGACCCGGAGAACCCTACACGGCTGGTCACCGTCCGGGGCTACGGCTACCGCCTGGAGACGTAAGCCCTCGGTGTTTGCTTCTCTTCTCGAACGACAGGTTGTGGGAACATGTCATGCTGAACGAAGTGAAGCATCTCGTTCTTCGATATTACGGGTACTTTCTGCCAGGAACGGTAGTCTTCGCTTCCTGAGGTCGCTCAGAATGACATTGGCGAGGATTCTGTCATTTTATTGCACGGATACTATCCATGTTTACCGTAATCCGCCCGTCAATAAATTGACGGGCTCATAGCAGAACCCCTTTGGGCTAACAACGAGGGAGCTCTCCACCTTTTTGCTTTGAGCCCGGAGGTTCAGCTCCGGGCGTACCCTTGATTTGTCGTTTCGAGTGAGCCTGGGAACGGCGATCGAGAAATCCCTGAAATGCAGCTCATGAGAATTCCATCTCTGACCTCGAATGTAGCCCCTTAATGTCATTGCGAGCGAAGCGAAGCAATCTCCTCGAAACTTGATGGGAGATTGAGATCCTTAGACTTCGCCCCCGACAAAACCGGGGACTTCGCTCAGGACAGGCATTGCCCTAGCGGTCTCCTCGCAATGACAATATCGGAATACCCGACCAAAAAAGACCGGCCTCAACGCTCATACCCTCAGGTCTGACAACGAGGGTCTCTCCACTCTTTTGCTTTGAGCCCGGAGGTTCAGCTCCGGGCGTACCCGCGATTTGTCATTTCGAGTGAGCTGTGAAACAGCGATTGAGAAATCCCTATGATGTTGCTTTAAAGGACTCATCCCTTGAAACAGACACTCTCCCTGAGCGACGACCTCCGCCCCTTAATGTCATTGCGAGCGAAGCGAAGCAATCTCCTCGTTACTTGATGGGAGATTGAGAACCCGCGACTTCGCTCTCCGCTCTCTTTGGTCGGGGGCTTCGCCCCTCAAACAGCGTGGGACTTCGCCCCACAAACAGCGTGGGACTTCGCAGGCTAAACTCCACGAAGCATCTCGTTCTTTGATCTTACGGGTACTTCCTGCCAGGAACGAGATCCTTCGCTTCCTACGGGCGCTCAGAATGACATTGGCGAGGAATCTCTGATCCTATCATCTCGAGAGCGAGCCGTCTCAGGGATTATTTCCTTATGCAGACTCCCAAATATATCGCTACCGAAGCCGTAAGTTGGTTGTAAGGACGAATTACGAATCCCGCGTGTAAACTTGGAGCAGGTGACGAACGACGATTATTGTGGGGTTGTTTGATTCACTCGGATGTGTGGAGCTATAAGATCATGAGAGAAACCGAACGCTCAAAATCCAAAGGGCAGGCACTTGTCGAGTTTGCGCTTGTCTTGCCGATTATGCTCCTGCTTCTCTTCGCCATCATCGAAATTGCCCGATTGCTGCATGCCTGGGTCTCGATCGAGAATGGCGCTCGCTTTGGTGTTCGCTACGCTGTCACGGGTGAATATGACCAGGCTTATTGTGCCGGGTATCCCGGTGGGATCTGCGATTCAAAAGCGGAGGAGGATGGCGCTCGCATCCCTTCGATTAAAGATAATGCCTTATCTGGATCAGCGGGTATTTTGCGGGACCTCGCTGCGCCTCCCGGGGCACCGGGTTATTTGAAGATTACAGTCTGTTCGAATAAAAAGGATATTGTCTATTTCCCGTCGGATTCAGGTGCCAGTATATCAGCAGATTGTCAGCTGACTGAAGATGCGGGCGGTCCGGGCAATAGGGTCTCGGTTACGCTGGATTTCGATCACCCGATCATAAGCCCAATCATAAGCTCTTGGATGCCAAAACTTCGGCTTACGGCTAAGCGCGAAGGTATCGTTGAACAGTACCGTGTCGCCCGTGTCGTTGGTCTGCCGGCGACGATTTCGGTACCGACGTTCACACCAACGAACACCGCGACTCCTACGTCAACGTCAACCCCAACGACGACGCCTCCGCCAACGCACACACCGACGCCGACGGAGACACCCTGCAAGGTACCGCCGTTGATCACATTATTGAGTCCTTTGCCAGGTGTTATGATTGACGGTCCGGGCTCAAAGATCCCCTCTTATGCACAAGCCTATGATCCAGATAATTCCGATACAGCTACCTGCGCCGGCGTTGGCCCCGATGGCGACGGGATTATGCAGGTGGAATTTCAGTTCTTCTGGTGGGACGGCTCGGGTTGGGCTTGGCGTTACACCTCGGTGGATTACACA
The DNA here is from genome assembly GCA_004376465.1 of Anaerolineales bacterium. GTDB lineage: Bacteria > Chloroflexota > Anaerolineae > Anaerolineales > E44-bin32 > E44-bin32. The sequence goes on from SOJU01000005.1 coordinate 34,311, forward strand.
ACGGATTATTGTGGATTTGGCGGTAACGCTCCTTGCAATGGTCACCCTGTGGTAAGCGCTAAATGGCCCAATGGGCAACCGATAGAGTCGGGTCAGCATAAACTCTCGGCGAGGGCGCTAGATGATGAGGGGGTTTGGAGCAATTGGGCTGAAGTGATGTTCGAAATCGGCGTCCCACCGACACCGACTCCAACTGTGACGCCGACGCCTTCTTGCGAGGGTGTGAGCTTCGGACAGTTTCGCTTCTTCAGCAGCGCCCGCGTCGCCCAATGGATCAACAACACCAGCTATCCAGGGCTTGAGGTTGTCGGTGTGACGGTCAATTGGAATCCGGTCGAGCAGGCTTCAAATCAATATGGTTGGAATGAATACCTCGATTGGATGTATTGGTATACCTCAAAAGTCAATAATGGGAATGACTACTCGTCTTCAACATCGGCAAATACAAGCTTGCCGAAACCTGTCCGAACCGGGGAAAATGCGACGTACATCTATATGAACTTCAACGGTGGCTTTGAGGGGTATCTCTCCTCGGCACCGTTGAATCTCAATTCAAGCCACTTTGGCTTCTCGGTCCAGTTCAGCGACCCGGCCTGCAATCTATCCAGCGGGGCCGCGCCGATCACCTTCCCAACCATCACGCCGACGCCCTCTCCTACGCCGACGGGTACGGCGACGCTTACACCGACGATCACCCCCACATCGACGATTACGCTCACGCCGACGATCACAAATACGCCGACTAACACCCCGACGGTAACAAATACGCCAACGATCACGCCTACACCGACACCGAACTGCCACCTGATCCAGCAGATCGGCACCGAATTGAAGAACAACTTCTTCGGCATCCGCCTGATCAATCACAACCCACAGACGGCGTATCTGACGAGTTCGACTCTGCTATGGAACACAACTTATGCGCCGCCGATGAGCTTCAACAACTTCAAGTTCCAGGGTACCAACTACGGCAGTTCTTCGTTCGGCTCTCCAGTCTCGGCGGCGGCGCCTTCAATCTCTCTCTCAAACGGTGCGGATCGTTGGTGGGAGGCGTACTTCAACCTGAATGGGCAGCCTTTCAATGGAATGTACAAGGGTACATTAACCTTCCTGTTCCCAGGGTGGGGCACTTGCCAGATCGAAGGCAGTTACTGGGCGGCACCTCCGCCAACGCCAACGCAGACGCCTGTCTGGACGGCTACTCCAATACACACACCAACCTTTACGCCGCCGCCATCTACAAACACGCCGACGGTTACGCCTACGCCGACAGTTACAGACACACCGCCACCCTTCGGCTAAATACTAGAAATCCAGTGAGTATACAAAACCCCGCAGCGATGCGGGGTTTTGATTTCGTATAACCATACTTGCTTTGCACTTCAACATGACATAAAATCCTCGTAGTACACAATGTATGAAATCAGTCCGGTAGATGGTTATCGGAGCAGGGGGCAACCTCGTTTTTTCCAGGATGGAGGTTGGCTTGGTTTGCATTTAAGCGGGCACGCGATTTAAAACAGGAACTTCGAAAGAAACAAGAGCTTTTGCATGATATTTCCTTCTTGAAGGACTGCTGTTTAGATGTAGGTCGGTTGCAAGGTTTTTAATCGGCTAATTCAGGTAAGATGTGGGTGAAAAGCTAGGTTTGTGTAACATGTGGAATTAGACTTTCCGTTTAGAGAGGTCCACATGGAGGATATGCCTTGACAGAAGATAAAAAGAAAGGCAGCATGCAGGTTGGGACGATATTAATAGCTGAGGATGATCCGGATTATCGGCAGCTTCTCTCTCGCCGCGCCTCCCGCATGGGTCTCGATGTACACCAGGCGGCGGATGGCCAACAGGCCATGGATGCCGTAAAGGAACATGAATTCGACGCGCTTGTACTCGATTTGTACATGCCTGAACATACCGGCCTGGAAGTGATCGATGCAGCCCGTAAGGTCGATCCGGATGTTCAAGCGCTCATTCTCACGGGGAGTGCGTCCGTCGAGACCGCCGTAGAGGCGCTGCGGGCAGGTGTGTACGACTACCTTACCAAACCTCTGGAGTCGATGACCAGTTTTGAACTCGCCTTATCTCGTGCGCTTGAGCGCAGGTATCTGGTCAAGGAAAACAAGCGCCTCTTCGAGGAAATCCAGCGTCTGGCGGTGACCGATGCACTCACCGGTTTATACAATCGCCATAAACTGCAGGATAGTTTGGAAACGGAAGTAGAACGGGCGAAACGATACAGCCGGCCGCTGTCCATCATCATGATCGATATGGATAAGCTCAAGGCCCTCAATGACACCTACGGCCACGCAGCCGGGGATGTAGCGCTGAAGCTTGTAGCGAAATCCATTCAACGTTCGATTCGAAAAGTTGACCTGGGTACGCGATTTGGAGGTGATGAGTTTATTGTTCTCCTCCCTGAGGCAGACCGCGATGAAGCGGCTGCGGTTGCGAAACGCATTCGTGAGGCTATATCGGCTGTAGAGTTTGAGTCAGGGAAGCTCTCTGTAAGCATGGGAGTCGTACAGTGGCACTCAGGATTTGAAACATCGAAAGACTTCGTTCATGCAGTCGATGAGGCGATGTATCTCGCCAAGCGGTCTGAGGGTGAGAGGCTCCATGTTCTCGCCGCTGAGGCCAATGGTCCCGTGGAGTGAGTGCTATGTCCTCTATTGATCGTGATTATAGTTTAGAGAGCCCATTCCCCGGGAGCGAGAAACCTTTCTGTCGCGAAGGCTTCACTTTGAGCATTCCACCATTGAAGCGCCAAATTGAGACTCAGTACAGCAGTCAGAACGAAAGTCTGATCGTTTGAGCGCTTCGGAAAAGTCGGATCTGATCGTTTGAGCGCTTATGAATATAAAAGCTTGGTTTAGAGCAAAAGCCCCAAAGGACGCCCTCAAGCAGATGAACAATCTCTTTGAGAGCGTTATTGCCCGCATCCCCATCTTCTCGAGCCTGCGCACTAAGCTTATCGTTCCCTATGCCACGCTAACCCTCGTCGTTGCCATGATCGGCGTGTTTATTATCACTCGCCTTGTTTCAGGCTCTTTTGAAGAGCGTTTTGAAAATCAATTGGTTGAAGCAAGCCGAGTGACGGCTGACGGTGTTGTTCGCATGGAGAAAAAGCACCTGGAGGATCTACGCCTACTCACTTTTATGGAAGGCGTTTCGGGTGCGATTGATTCTCGGGACCGCGAGAGTCTCCAAGCGACATTTGAGGGGATTGCAGTTAATAACAATATTGAGCTGATCGCCGCTATTAATGATCAGGGGAAGGGAATTATCACCTTAACCTATGATCCAGAGGCTGGCGGCACAGAATTCTTTACAGGGGATGATTATTCACTCTTCGGATGGGTTCAAAGCGTTCTTTCCGGTCAGGTTGATGAGGTTGGGGATAAGTTAGCGGGTCTCATGGATACTCAGATGGGGAAGTTCATTTTCACCATTGCACCGGTAAGGGATGCTGATGAAAAAATCGTCGGTGCCCTTTTGATTGGGTCAAAAATTGATACCCTACTGGATGAGTTAAAACTGCAGGCTCTTGCCGATATTCTTATCCTGAATCCGGAAGGTTCGCTCGTTACGACTACGCTGGCTGAACCGGAAGGTGGTTATGGCATTCTCGAGATTGATGGGGAGTCGCTCAGAGATGCAGGTTTGACATCCTTAAATCGAGAGATGGAACTTTACGGGCGGGATTATGAAGTCCTCTACACCCCTTTGATGATCCGCGACGCAGAAGCTGGTTTCATCGGAGTGGTGACCTCCAGCGAATATATCGCCACCGCTCTGACAACCAACCGCAATACCTTCAGCTTAATCTTCACACTCGGCACTGGAGCGGTAATCCTGCTCGGCTATCTGCTCGCGCAGCACGTCGCTCGTCCGATCCTCCAACTGCGCTCCATGTCACAAGCTGTCGCAGGGGGGGATTTAAATCGAAGCAGTGGTTTAGAGCGGACGGATGAGATCGGCGAATTGGCGAATGCCTTCGACATCATGACTCTGCGTTTGCGGGAGCGTACCGAGGAAGCTGCACGCCTATATAAAGAAGCCATTCAAAGGGCGAAGGAGTTGGAGGAGATGAACGCCCGACTGCAGGCAACACAGGCGCAGTTGATCCAGTCTGAGAAGCTCGCTTCCGTCGGGCAGTTGACAGCGGGCATTGTCCATGACGTCAAGAATCCGCTGGCGGTTATTAAAGGCTTAGCCGAAGAGTTGTCCGAAGAAGGTGACCTGGATGAGTTTACTGTAGATGGTCTTGAGACCATCCGAGACAGCGCATCCAAAGCGAACACGATCGTCACCGATTTGCTCAAGTTCGCCCGGCAATCTACGCCTGAAATGCAGACTCGTGATATGAGGGCTACGCTTGAGTCGGTTTTCCGCCTGACCGAATATCTCGTACGCAAAGGCAATGTCACCCTCGTACCAGACCTGCCTCTGACCTCGGTCATGGCGACTTATGACCCGCAGCAAATCGAACAGGTGCTGATTAACCTGGTGACGAATGCTGTGCAAGCGATGCCTGATGGGGGCACGCTCGACGTATCGTTGAAAGAACATGAGGATAACCTCGCCATAACAATGCGCGATAGCGGGGTGGGGATTCCTGAAGAGAACGTCGTTAGAATTTTCGATCCCTTCTTTACCACGAAACCCGAGGGAGAGGGAACGGGATTGGGTCTCTCCGTGAGCTACGGAATCGTTTCGCGCCACAGAGGGCGCATTGAAGTAGAGAGTGAGGTTGGCATCGGAACTACCTTCACCGTTACCCTGCCGTTACAGGCTGACAGTTTAAATGAACAACCCATGGAAGTTGAGAAAAATGTCGCGAGTTCTGGTCGTTGATGACGAGGAAGCCTATCGCACCCTGATGGCTGGTCATCTGGAGCGAAAAGGCTTCGAAGTCGAAAAAGCGAGTGATGGGAAGCAGGCTCTTGCGCGTCTGCAGGAAAACTCCTTCGAAGTCCTCGTGACCGATTTGATGATGCCAAAAGTGTCAGGGCTGGATCTGCTGCGCCAGGCGAAAAAATTGGATCCCTGGCTTGAGGTTATTGTCATTACCGCCTCAGGCCAGGTTGAAAACGCCGTCTCGGCGATGCGGGAAGACGGCGCCTTCGATTACCTGCTTAAGCCGCTGGAGACGATTGGAGAGCTATCGTTAGCGGTAGGTCGAGCTGCACAGCATCGGAATCTTCTGTTCGATCGTGATCGCCTGAACGATCAACTGACGGCTGAGGCCTCACGCCTGCAAGCGTTGATGACTCATAGCGGTGATGCTATTATCTCCGTCGATAAAACCGGCACGATCTCTGTTGCCAACCCATCCGCAGCGCACTTATTTGGGAGATCAGATCTAATCGGCTCGAACGCTCATGAGATCTTGCCGATGGCGTTGGTGGATTTGCTGGATGGATGGCAGACGATAGGCGATTCAGAGCCGACGGTTGCCGAGTTAAATTGGCCAGATGAAGCGCTGCAGCTTGTAAGCCTGGCTTCGATCGCTGAAGGAGGCGATGGCGGACGGGGTTGGGTCATGATCTGCCGGGACATTACGCATCTGAAGAACCTCGATGAGTTAAAGATGCGGATGTTAACAGAAGCAGCTGGGAAAATCCGTCTGCCTTTAGCTCAAGCTGTTTCACGATTAGCCGAGTTGGGAGATACGTCGGAAATCTCTGATGAAGACCGATCGGCAACGATCTATCAGCTCGCCAAGCTTCTAGGTAATATTCAAAGTTGGATGGATGAATTAATCTCCTTGGTCCGTGTGGAAGCGGGGATTGGGTACCAGACGGGCGAGGTTGCGCTTGCGGATGTTGCGAACAAAGATCTCCAAACACGTTTTGACGAGTTGAATAAAGAGCGCGATATACACTTGCTTCTCGAGATCGAGGATGATCTTCCTGAAATCCGTGTGGAGAAAAGTGTCTTCGAGAGGATTCTTCAGGGCCTCATTAACCGTGCAGCCGCTCGAAGTTCTCGCGGCGGGACCGTAAGAGTTTCTGGGAAGAGGCATCAAGATCTTGTCTGGATTGAAGTAACGGATGATGGTTGGCAGAAGCGGAAGCCAGGCACCGTGGAAGAAAATGAATTCGAGCAGGAGGAATACCTGCAAGAGCTCGAGGGTTTTGGGTTGGAGATGGTCAAAGCAATTGTTAATCGAATGGGAGGCCAGGTCTGGGTTAGGGGGCAGGGCGCTGTAGGGAGCACAATCGCGATCTCCTTGCCCATTGCCGAGGGGGAACGGGAGCTGGCCTGACGACTTGGTGAATATCTTGCAACATTTGTGGGATTAGGATGAAGCTGAAGAGAAGGAAAGAAGTGAAGAATGGCTAACCCAGTTGTTTTAGTCGCTGATGACGATGTGGCGATGCTGCAATTAATGGTCCGCAGGCTCGAGAAACAGGGTCTTGAGATTCATCAAGCTTCAGATGGGCGTGAAGCGCTCGAAAAACTTGAGAATATTAGCTTTGACCTGGTTGTGAGCGATATCTACATGCCCGGGGTTACCGGGTTGGAGTTGCTGCAGCAGGCGAAAGAGGCCGATCCGCAAACTCAGGTGATCATCGTCACTGCCGGGGCGACGCTTGAAAACGCGGTGGAGGCATTGAACAACGGCGCTTTCGCATACCTCGTGAAACCCTTTGATCATTACAGCGTCTTCGATAATGTCGTCGCCCGCTCACTGCAATTCCGGCAGGCGCTTCTGGATAATGAGCGTCTGGCGAAGATCCAGCAGCGGCGGGGTGACATGCTAGAAGAAGAAGTCACCGACAGAGTTCAACAGCTTCAGCGAAGGCGGCGGGAATTGCTCGATTTACTCGCAAGTTTGCCGGATGGGGTGCTGGTTGTGGAGCCAGGTGGGCGGGTGGTGACAAGCAACCCATCCGCTGATATCTGGCTGGCGAAGGACCGTTCCGATCCAGATCACCCAATCCATAAATACCTTGAGTCCCTGCATGAGGAATGGGCTGCTTCCGAGTGGGAAATTGATCTGGGTGGCACTTCTCTCGAACTCATCATGCGGCCTTTACCGAAAACCACAACTGCGGAGCGAAAAGTTGTGGTCATTAAAGAAATGGGGAAGCAAGAAGAAAAACCCATTCTCGATCTCCCATGGAAGGAAATCGAGGGCAGCCTGGAATGGCTTATGAGTCAGCCTGTGGATGAGGCTGTCTCTACTAGGATAAAGGCGCTGCGGGACCTCTTCAGAGATCTCAAGATAAAAGTCGGCGGACCTGGGGTCCGTATCAGTGGATTTGCGCCGCAATGGAGCGAATTGACTATTTCAAAAAGCTCGGGTACGAAGGATACTGGGAAGGAAAACAAGGCGGTAGAACCCGCTGAAGCCGTGGTTGAAGAAGACCTGAAGAGTGAAGATGCGGCGAGGGGGGAATAGCCGCTCAGGAAGGAACGATGATCGACGATATCGATCGTAGAACGCTCATGGGAGCTGATAAAGAGGATGAAGGCGACCGCCGGCAGCCTCTCTTCTGGCTGCTGTGGGCGTTATTAATCTTCTTTGTACTCTTCGGGTGCGGGCAGACCGCTATGTGGTTCGACTCCGGTGGTCTTGAAAATGTTGAGATCCGTTCAGGGCTGACGGTCGATTACGGGATCTGGACGCCGGTCGCCTTTGGCGGCATCAATCCGCTCATCATCGCCGAAGCCGCGGGTGACAATGGCGGAGTGGTGTTTCTCGCTTCGAACCCATCGGATTCCTGCTTCCTGCTGGGGTGTACGTCAAGCCCACCAACACCAACGGCTACGCCAACGAGTACCCCCACGATAACTTCCACACCGACGAGCACGCCAACGCCGACAAATACGCCGACGGCAACGAACACTTGGATTCCAACCTTTACGCCGACGACTACAGACACAGCCGCAATTACAGGTACGCCGACGAAGACGCCAACACAGACGCCGAGAGTGTATCCGGTGTAAAGTGC
>SOJU01000302.1 GCA_004376465.1 Anaerolineales bacterium
AACCTCCCTCAACCATGGCGATGGGACCGTGTTGAAAATCGGCGGAAGAGTAGGGCTCAGCCACCACGTAGGTCAGTTCCTTCAACTTCAAAGCCCACTCAAAAGCCGTGGCGTAGTTGAAGCCGCGTCCTAGGACAACGCATTGGTACATGTCTCGGTAGCGCTGCGCAATATGGTTAACAACTTCATTCTGAGTGATCATATGTTGCACCCAGGCAGGGACCTCCTCCAGTTCGGTCCAACGTTTCTCGTCGCCGGAAAGTGCTGTTGAAAGCATAGCAATAGCAGCTAACTGGGCAGTATAGGTCTTCGTAGCGGCGACGGCTTTCTCTTCACCAGCCTGGATATCAAAGATTAGATCCGCATGTTCCGCCAGTGGGGATTGAGGGGCGTTGGTGATAGCTAGTGTCAGGCAGCCTTGCCGGTGTCCTTCGTCGAGGACACTAATAATGTCGGGCGATTCTCCCGACTGCGAGATGCCCACTACAAGCGTGCGATGTAACAACGGTGGAGTTTCATAATATGTGAACAGCGAAGGTGTAGCCAACGCTATCTGCAGCCGGTTGTGCGAGCCCCAAAGATAGTTGGCGTAACGCGCGGCGTTATCCGATGTACCTCGCGCCGCCAGGAGCACGTGATGAACATCATGCTTGCGGATAGCCTCGGCGATCTCGAGAGCAGTAGACCGTTGATTTTGGATTAGGCTTCGCAGGCAATCTGGTTGTTCGAAGATCTCTGTGATTAAGGACATAATTGGTGCTCCAGTGATCGATAATTTAAGATTTTCATCTAAATCCTTACCTTGCTCCGCTTGCCTGTCACCATCAAGCGGAAAACCACCAAGCCGAGCAGGCTGCCGAGCAGCAAAAAGGCATACAAAAAGTAGGCACCAAAAGCGTCAAAGATGAAACCGGCCAGGGGAGAACCCACGATCGAGGTCAGCCCACGTAGTGTGAAAGTATATAGTGCCAGAGATGTCGCCACCTGCCCGAAGGGCGCACGCTCGCTAAGGAAGACCAGCAATGCCACGGTGTAGAAGCTGTAAGCGAAGCCATCAATGACCCGCATGCTCACAATAACGGGAATAGTTGGGGCGATCAAGATCACCACTGCTAACAGCGCATACAGGATCCACATCCAACCCAGAACTCTGTGAGAGCCGTATCGAATTACCCAATGGTCTGCCAACAACATGGCTGGGAGTTCCACCAATGCACCGATCATACTGGCTAATCCGATCAGGCTTTCGCTGGCGCCCAACTGATCCATGTAGATCGGTTCGAACTGGTATAAGCCTACGCGTGTCAGCCAAGTGATCGCCAGTGCAATAGCTAAACCTACCATGGCGGGATCGCGCGCTAATTGTTCAAGCAATTCCCTTGGGGCAACATGCTTGCGTGGCGGTGGCGTTGCCATTGAACCTGACGAACTCACAAAGAGCCTTTGAAGGATCAGCACGCTTGCGATCATCAGGGCGGCATACCCCGCGAACGCTGAGAAAAGCCCTTTTCGCTCGATGAACCCACCAGCGATGAGCACGATGATTGCCCACCCGAGCGAGCCCCACAATCGTATGCTCCCAAAGCCAGCGTCGCCAGATTCCTTTGCCGTCCCCAGTGCCATAGTTGTAGAAATCGGCTCGACTCCTGATGCCAGTACTGCCTCGAGAGAAACCAACAGGATCATATAGAAGAATAGGGTCCGCTGGCTGAGTAAGAGATAGCAGGCAGTCGACCCGAGCAAAGCTACCTGGAGTAGACGCCATGGCTGGTCGATGTTGTCGCTCCATCGGCTCCACAGCGGCGCGGCTACTAGCGAAATGACAGCCACGCATGTGCCAAGTATGCCTATTTGGGTGCCGCTTAACCCCTGACGTTCGTAAAAAAGGCTCAAAAATGGAAATAGGAACCCCCCCCCGCCGATAAATACGAAGAAATACAGTCGCATTCGCCAGACGTTATTGCTGGCTGAGACGGTTTTGTTTTTCTCCCTCACTTATCCAGCCCAAAGCCGAAGGGGAACAAGGCCTCTCCTTCTTGAGCATTATTGATATTCAATGGCAATTGGTCGTTGCTGCGCGGCCAGGTATAGGGCAGTTTGCCGCTGAAGGGGTAATCGCCGAAAAGCACATCCGCAACGCCCGCGCCCTCGTTGCCAGGCAACCAGGCGGCGATCAGGGCGTCCATCTCAGAAAGCTGATCCGTGAGTACGAGCGGTCTCCCAGCGATGATGATAACGATCAATTTCTGGCAGCGCTCGCGAACGCGGTGGATTAATTCGACATCTGCCTGGAATAGGGTCAGGTCTGCTCGGTCGCCGACACCTTCAGCATACGGCTCTTCGCTGATCACTACCACACCAACATCGGCGATCAAGGGGTTTCCGTTGGTATCCAGGATTCTATCGAATCGGCCAAAAGGATTGTAATTCACCTGTGTATCAGGCGAAACAACAGCCTGAATACCTTCCAAGATAGTCGTGCCGGGGGTGATGGCGCCAGATTTGCCCAACCACTCGATCGTCCAGCCACCAGATTGCAGCCCGATATTATCCGCCCCCTCGCCAGCAACGAAGATCAGGGGTGTGTCCTTAGAAATTGGTAACGTTCGATTTGCATTTTTAAGCATCACCAATGACTGTCGTACCGCCTGACGTGCCAAATCTCGATGATCCTGCGAACCGACTGTGCCCTCCAGAGATGGGTCAGCATAAGGACGCTCGAAGAGCCCCAACGTAAATTTAGCCCTTAGAATGCGCCGGACAGCATCGTCGATACGCTCGATGGGCACATTCCCTGTGTTCACAGCTTCGGTCAGGGCATCGATGAACGTCTTGTAGTCAATTGGCGTCATCACCATGTCGATGCCAGCGTTGATTGACTCAACTACAGCAGTGTAATAGTCATCAGAAACCTGATTGATCGCCCCCCAATCGGATACGATGAAGCCCTTGAATCCCAACTCGTCTTTGAGGGCCTCGGTGAGTAAGTAGCGATGAGCGTGTAATTTATTCCCGTTCCAACTGCTGAATGAAGCCATGATGGATAGTGCGCCGGCCTCTATTGCCGCTGTATACGGCGGAAGGAAGAGCGAACGCAGTGTGACCTCGTCCATTTGTGTGTCACCTTGGTCGAATAGATAGGGTTGCATGATCACCGTCGTTGAGGAGCCGAAGGTTGTGCCGCCATCACCGATGTAGTGTTTGGGCGTAGCCAGGACGTAAATCTGTCCTTGCGTCCAATCCTCAGGCGGAGTCTGCAAACCGAGGAGATACGATGCCGACAGACGCGTGACCAAATCGGTATCCTCGCCGTAGCCCTCGAAAGTACGGCCCCAGCGTATATCTTGTGGGATGGAGACGGCTGGAGCAAAGTTCCATTGGATGCCAGTAGCCAGCATTTCCACAGCGGTGGCCTGCCCGATGCGTTGCATCAATTCGGGATCATTGGCCGCGCCCAGGCCGATGTTGTGCGGGAAGACCGTGGCTCCTTTAAGGTTTGCGTGCCCATGAACTGCATCGACACCATAGATCAAGGGGATTCCCAAGCGGGTTTGCGTTGCAGCATG
>SOJU01000242.1 GCA_004376465.1 Anaerolineales bacterium
CTGGCTGCCGGACCACGGGTGTGTGTGGCGTCGTAATGGAGTCTGGGATTTGGACTCGAACGGTCAACCTAGAATCCTGCGCCCGCGCCATTTCGCAGAGGTTCACGGTCGAAGGATTGATTTTTCTAACGATTATTATCGACCTTTCGCCAACCGCTATGCTAAGGCGATCAGGTCTGTCTCGCCCGGGGCGATCATCTTCGTTGAAACTGAGCCGAGGCGCAAATCAATGAAATGGGGCGCGCAAGACGCCCCCAATATCGTCTTCGCACCCCACTGGTACGACGGGTTTGTGCTCTATATGAAGCGCTTTCGAACCAGCCTGGCCGCCGATTTTCGCACAGGGAAAGTGGTCTTCGGTTCGAAGCGGATTCGCCAGTCCTTTGCCGATCAGGTGGAAGGTTTCAAAAAAATCGCTGAGGAATCATTCGGAGGCGTACCGACACTCATCGGTGAGTTCGGCATCCCCTTCGACCTCAAGGGAGGACGTGCCTACCGCAGCGGGGATTACCGCGACCAGATTCGGGCGATGGACCGCAGCATGCGAGCGATGGAGGATAATCTGCTTTGCTGCACGCTCTGGAATTACACCGCCGACAACACCAACGCGCGGGGGGATAAGTGGAATGGTGAGGACTTGTCCATTTTCAGCCGCGATCAGCAAACGGACCCTGCGGATATCCACTCAGGGGGTCGAGCGCTGGAAGCGGTCGTCCGCCCCTACCCCAGGGCAGTTGCCGGAGAACCCCTGCGCATGGCATTCGACATCAAGAAAAAGGCGTTCTTCTTCGAGTTCCGTCACGATCCCGGGATCGAGGCTCCAACGGAGATATTCGTACCTAACTATCAATATCCCGATGGTTACACCGTTGAGGTCTCAGATGGCTCGTATGAAACGAACCTGGTCTCACAAACATTCGTTTATCACCATGACCTCTCCCGGGGTACGCATACAATCCACATCACGGAGAGAACGGAGTAAACGAGGGGAGCAAACAAACTCCTCCTCACAATGACAAGGGCGGGGAGGGCTCCCCCTAAAGCAAACCCCAACGAATTTGACATCACCATTGACCTGCAATAAAGTCGCCCCCTAACGAGTGATGTCAACGTATTGGTCAAAGGAGAGCAGCGAGATGGAAAATAAAACGCGGCGAGCATTCCTGCAATGGATCGCGATACAGATGAGCGCTGTCTTCGGCGGATCGTTGCTGGCATCTTGCGGAAAGCAAGAACCTCATTCCCTGCAAACCACCGCACTGCCTATAGCGAAGCCCATCCAGCCCACCGAGGTAGAACCTACTGACGCTCCAACTCAGACCGAGCAGGCCGCAGCTGAGCCATCTGCAACGCCGAACGGCCACCCGCATCTGGCCGTCTCTCGCGGCGGTGAGCCGGAGGCGCTCGTACGCCATGCTGTCGCCGCCCTGGGGGGCATGATGCGTTTCGTCAGCACCGGCGACGACGTGATCGTCAAGCCCAACGCCTGCGTCGATTACCGCACATACGAATATGCAGCGACAACGAACCCGTGGGTCGTCGGAGAGATCGTGCGCCTATGCCTTGAAGCCGGCGCCGGCCGCGTGCGGGTGATGGATTTCCCTTTCGGTGGTGATTCCGAATCCGCCTATTGGAGCAGCGGCATCCAGGAGCAGGTCCTCGCCGCCGGTGGGGAGATGGAACCCATCCGCTTCTTGAAATTTGTTGAAACCGAAATCCCTGATGCCCTCGATCTGAAGAAATGCCAGATCTATGAAGATGTGCTCCTGGCCGATGTCGTAATAAACGTGCCCATCGCCAAGCACCACAGCCTGGCTCGCCTGACTCTTGGGATGAAGAACCTGATGGGCGTTATACGCGACCGCCCGTACATGCATGGCAACCTCGGGCAGCGGTTGGCAGACCTGACAAGCCGTGTTCACCCTGCCCTCACGATCGTCGACGCAGTGAGAATCCTACAGCGCAGTGGACCGACAGGTGGACGTCTGAGCGACGTCCAAAAAATAGACACCGTCATCGCCAGTCCGGATATCGTAGCCGCGGACAGCTATGCATCCACCTTGTTCGGGCTCCAGCCGACCGATCTGAGTTACATCGTCTCCGGCTTGAACATGGGTCTCGGGCAAGCGGACCTCGCGACGATGAAAATTGAGGAAATCGCAGTTGGCGCCTGACTTAAAAAAGAGGCGCCGGTTATTCTCCCGTCCCTGGACTTCGCTGCGCAAGCTCATCCAAGCGCTCGCCCTGCTGTCCTTCCTGGCGCTGTTCGTGGTTGCCCGGAGCGAAACCCCCGGTTCTACGACGAACCTCTTCCTGCGCCTTGACCCACTCCTAGCGCTGGTAAATCTGCTCGCATCGAGAGCCTTCGTCGCCGGCGCCGCCGTGGCGTTGATCACGGTTGCGCTGACGTTCCTGACAGGCAGATCCTGGTGCGGCTGGCTGTGTCCCCTGGGGACGATCCTCGATTGGATTCCGCTGCATCGCTGGAAAAAGGGAAAGTGGACTCCAGGCGAAGGCTGGCGCGGTGTTAAGTACGCTCTGCTTCTGCTGACGCTGTTCGCCGCGCTCCTGGGCGGGTCGACGCTTCTCATTTTTAACCCGCTAACAATCCTCACCCGCGGTCTCGCCGTTGGTGTGTGGCCATCGCTGGATAAACTTGTCACCGCGGCAGAAACTGCCCTTTACCGGCTGCCGGCGCTGCGTGCACCTGTCCTCGAAATCGATGCTCTGCTCCGGCCGCTCATTCTGCCGCCAACTCCTCTCACAACTCGAGCCAGCGCGCTCTTCACTAGCTTATTGATCGTGATCGTGCTGCTCAATCTCTTCGCCGAACGTTTCTGGTGCCGCTATTTATGCCCGCTGGGAGCGCTGCTCGGTCTGATGAGCAAGGTCGCCCTGCTGCGCCGGCGGATTGAACCAGGCTGCGTAAGCTGCAAACTCTGCACCGACGCATGCCCAATGGGGACGATTCAGCCGGCCGATGATTATGCCAGCGATCCAGGTGAGTGCACGATGTGCCTGGAATGTCTGGATGATTGCCCGCTGGGGGCGACAACGTTCACACCCGTCTTCAGCGTTGACCCCTCGAGGGCTTACGATCCCGGGCGGCGGCAGGTCCTGGTAACGCTCGGCGCCGCTCTTGGCGGGATGGCCTTGATCCGAACCGTTGATACTGAGCTCAACCATCCCTACGGTCTTCTCCCTCCCGGCGCCGACGCAGATGAATTCTATTCCCAATGTGTACGCTGTGGGCAATGCATGCGCGCCTGTCCCACAGCCGCCCTCCAACCCGCACTTACAGAGGCGGGCATCGAGGGATTCTGGACTCCGGTATTAATCCCCCGGCTGGGATACTGTGACTATGGCTGCAATGCCTGCGGCCAGAGCTGTCCCGTCGAAGCCATCCCCCCACTCCCATTGGTCCTCAAGCAGGAGCAGGTCATCGGTCGAGTGGAGATTGATCAGGACCGCTGCCTGCCATGGATCGAGGAGCAGGAGTGCATCGTCTGCGAGGAGGTGTGTCCACTCCCCGAGAAAGCGATCGAGCTTGAACTTGCTGAAGCACGTCTTCCAACGGGTGAGATCCGCATCCTTCAGCGCCCGGTAGTCATCCACGACCTGTGCATCGGCTGTGGGATGTGCGAGTACAAATGCCCGGTCTCTGGCGAGGCTGCTATTCGTGTGTATTCGCACGGCTCGGGTCGGGGAAAGCAGGGTGGGCGCGGGCGACGCCACGATTAGTTGTCCGGAGGGTAAGTAAACTCTACAACTCTCAAGACCAGCCCGCGGCTGGAAGAAGCCGGAACTTGTATATTGATACTACGAAGAATAGAATGTAGAAAACGGCAGAGGAGACCTATCATGGAGTTTTCTGAACTGATCAAGAACAGGTACAGCGTTCGAGCCTATAAGCCGGATCCGGTTGAGGATGAGAAGCTGAAGGCTGTTCTCGAGGCCGCTCGCCTGGCGCCGACGGCCTCAAACAGGCAGCCTTTCCAGTTGTTCGTGATCCCCACGGAAGGTCGGCAAGAAGAGCTACAGCGCATATACCACAAAGAGTGGTTTGTCCAGGCTCCCCTGATCATCTGCGCTTGTGGGTTGCCTGGAGAAGTATGGAAAGGTGAACACGGCAGGGATTACCTCGAGGTTGATGTTGCCATCGTCATGGACCATCTCATCCTTGCCGCCACGGACCTCGGATTAGGCACATGCTGGATAGGCGCGTTCGACGCCGGCGCCGCGCGCGAAATCCTCGATCTCCCTGAAGACGCTATGCCAATCATCTTCACCCCCCTGGGCTACCCGGCGGATACACCCAAGCCTAAGGAGCGAAAGCTATTGGACGAATTGGTCCACTATCTCTAAATAACGAACAGCCGGGCCACAAATGGCCAGATATGTAACACAACCCCTTCGGGCTGGCATCGTTGGCGATCCGGTGTATTCTCTTTGAACCCGGTTTTAGAATTAGGCGAAATAGGCAAAATGCATGTAGACTAGTACATACGAACTGATTCAGAGGTCCATGAAGCTTCCACACCGTATTTCATTATCGCCAGAGCTAACCACCTCTACTATTAACTCTATCCCGCATCAAGTGATGCGGGATTTGTCTATCGCGCATGCGCCGGAATTTTCCCGTCACAAATCGATATCCTTATCCGTTGTTAATTTGAAAGTTACCAAAGAGATCCTTCCGTGATCACGACCTCAGAATGGGAGAGAAGCTGATGAACCGTAAAACAATCATTGGTCTAACCCTCATCATCATCTGTCTGCTAGCCGCTTGCGGTGGTGAGATTCCTGCTGATGGAACTTATGCATGGATCGACGCCCCAGTGCATGATGTAACTGTGCCCGTTGGCCAGGTCATCACCATCGATGGCCACGCCTCTAGCGTCGGCGGTATTTCGCTGGTCGAAATTTGGATCGACGGCGAACTTTTCGCCTCCCAGGAAAATCCCGATGAGGATGGCAATCTCGTCCATTTCGAGCATATCTGGGTGCCGGCCGCGCCAGGCGATTACACCATCCAGGTCATCGCCTTCAGCGCCGACAGCGCAAGCAGCCCCGACAGCGTCACCGTGCACGTCGGTGAGGAAGCCCCGGTCGTCGCCGTGCTCATCACACCCACGCCTACATTGGTTCCCCCACCTGATACCTGCTTTCCGAACCTCACTGCCATCCAGAATTCCAATTGCCGCTTCGGGCCGGGCACAGTGTACGACATCGTCGGCTACCTGCTAAGCGGGGAGAGCGCCGACATCGCCGGCAGGAACGAGGATAGTTCCTTCTGGTGGATCGAGAACCCGGACAGCCCCGGCTACTGTTGGATCTGGGACGGATTGGTGGAGACAGAGTGCGACACCAGCGAGGTGAAGGTCGTCGCCGCTCCCCCCACCCCGACACCGGCTGTCGACACCACGGCGCCACCCATCCCATCCTTGTCCAGCCCGGCTAACGGCACCGATCTCGGCTGCCTGTCCTTCACCGATGTAGCCTGGAGCGCAGTGACCGACCCCAGCGGAATCGCAGGCTATAAAGTCGAAGTCCAGCGGCATCCCGGGGACAACAACTGGCAGCCCATACCAGGAAGTCCGATGGGCGCAACCGGGACGACACAAAATATCAGCGTTGAATGTGGATACACTTACCGCTGGCGAGTGCGAGCCATAGATGAAGCGGGTAATCAGAGTTATTGGTCTGGCTGGTTCACCTTCAATGTTCCCTTAATCTAAGGAAGCAGGAGTTGCTATCATGAAGAAATCACATAAAGTCGCCATAAGCATCCTGGTTGTGATCGGCATCTGCCTCCTTTCTGCGGTAATTGCCCTGCTGGGCTATCGAGGCATGCGCCGCACGGCGCTCGATCACCGCCCCCTGGTCATTATCCACTCCCCGCTCAACCGCGAGCAGGGTCTCCTCGGAGAGGAGATGCTATTGCATGCCAGCGCCCGAGCGCAGGACGGCGTCTCCCGCGTTGAACTCTGGGTGGACGGCACCCTTGTCGCCAGCCGTAATGCCCCCGGCGATGAGGCAGTCTCACCGCTGGTTCTTACGGCAGGCTGGACGCCCGAGACCGCAGGGGCGCATACCCTGCTGGTGCTCGCCACCTCAGCCCATCGCGTCGAAGGTCAATCGACAGTCGTTATCGAGGCTGTTGAAGATGTCGCTGCCAGCGACGAACCTGCATCCGCGGAAGAGGATACGGATGAAGAGGCGGGAACAGCTGCCGGCGCTGCCGATGATGGTTCCGGCGCACCCGGCGGTGCTGCCCCCGCTTCCGATGCGCCCGCCCCCAGCCCGGTTGACGTACCTCCCGGCTCCAGCGATGACGTCCTTGAACTGACAGGATTTGAAATTCCGACGCCAGGTGGTCCGGAGGACGGTCTTCCGACCAGCCTAAGAGTGGAAGTGCTGACCCTGGAAACCGGGGCAGTCTACGAATCATTGCACTGCTACATCGGCTTCGGGGATGCCGGAGAAACCGTCTCCCAATGGTATCCGGACACCGACTTCGACCAGGCGACCGATGAATCCTTCGCCCCCCTGGGTGATGGAGGCTGGAACGTCGCCACCTACATGGCTGGCGATGCTGCTCCAATCATCATCTGGCCCGACGATGTACCCCTAGCCCTGGATATTACCTGCGTGGGCACGAGCGGCGGCGGCACCGAAGCGTTCGATCTAGGTCGAATCGCCCTCGTCCGCCGGCCCGAAACCTGGGACGGCATCACCCGCCACGCGTTGAGCGATGCCAGCGAGGGATCGTTCAGCATCGATTACAGCATCAGCCGCACCGAATCCTCGGGCAGAGGACATCCAATCTTCCTCGATCCCTCGATGACACCGCCCACGAACCTGCACATGGGTTTCTGGACGCTGCTCTGGGATTATGAACCGCGGGAAGACGAGGATCCCATCGACGGGTTCCGCATCTATCTGAACGACACGCTCCAATGGACCGAACCAGCCGATGCCAGTTACAGCACCCTACCCTACGAATGGCTCAGCCCACCCTGCGGCGAGACGTATGATTTCACCGTCACCGTGTTCCGTATCGACTATCCAGATGGACCGGAATCGCGACCGTCGAACATGGTGCGCGTCTCCGGTGATGATGAGGACGATGAGGAAAGCAGTTGTGACCACAACGTCATCGTCACCTTTCATACCCTGTCGACCCAGTACCTCGATGGAGATCGCGGCTCGATGTACGGCGTTTTCTACGCCAACGAGCAGGAACTCGACTTCGACGGCCGCTGCCACGGATCAGGGGTCTGCGGCACAGTGGGAATGTACGACAACTTCGAGTACAACATCAACATGCTGACCACAGAGCTTGGTGAGGGACAGCAATCACGCGTGGTCGTGGACGTACCCCCGGGTGAGCAACTCGTCCTGGGGTATGACATCCACGCTTCAGGTGACGGGGTCGTATGTGGTGGTGAAAGATGGTTTGAAAGTGATGAGTTAGATAGAGTGCATACCGGAACGATAACCTCCGAGCGACCCAGCGGTTTTTCAAGCCGCTGTGTTGTGGCCTTCACCGTTGAACCTGTTTTCGGCAGCCCCGTCGTTGAGAGCGGCGCCCTGCCGCCTCTACCAATGCTTAGTGTGGAGAAACTGACCGTCCGCGAATCAACCGGTCAACTTCAGATTCACGTCCGCAACGTCGGCGCGGCGACGTGGCCGGGGAAGGACCTCGACGTCGCCGTCACCTGGCCGGATGGCTCCGGGATCGGCGGGTATACCTGGCCCGAGCTTGTTCTCCAACCGGGAGATCGGGTGATCTTGGAAGATCCCGATCTCGTGCCCGGCCCGCACCCACCGCTGGGCGCATGCGTGCTGCTCGATCCCGGCAACGAAGTTCCGGAGGAAGATGATCGCACACCGGCATGGTCCCGCGGGCGCTACTGCCAGCCCCTGCCCGACCTGACCATCACCAACGCCGTCTATGAGAGCCTCGAGGATCGCCTACTGGTGACCGTCGAGAACATCGGCGAGGGAGCTGTCGAACACCGCAATCTTGGGTTGCAGATCGACCTGGCTGACGGCGCCTACTTCGCCGCTCCGGCAGAATGGTGGTCGGATGTGAGCCTCGCGCCGCGCGGCGTCATCGTGATGGAATGGGCGGGAATCGGCACAAGCCAGCGGGAACGGATGCTCGACGGCTATACAGCGGTCATCGATCCCAACAACGACATCGCCGAGGAGAGCGGCACGAACAACGAGTTCACCGTGCGCGGCTCCACCCAATTGCAGATTATGTGGCGCAGCGGTCATATGCCTTATTACTTCGGTGGAACCAATGAAGGGACGATGTTCTTCGATGCGTTCGTCATCAGCGGGGATCACCACGCTCGCAACGTAGCCTCGTGGACCTCGCCCGAGACCGAGATCAGCGCTTTAGATGATTCCGGTATAGCTTGGTGGGCCGATCGACGCGAATTCGACTATCAAGTCTGGTACTCCGACCTCACCATTTCCGGGGACGAACTATTGGAGATCCGCATGGCTGCCGATGTAGACATCGGTGGGCACGGCTACTTCCACCTGGGGCTTCCACGAGCGACCTACGGCCCGGAGGAGAATTGGGGCGCGCGCACCTATGGATACCAGGACTGCAACATCGAGGCTTCACCCGAGGATGGCGGCGTGCATACGTTCTGGGTGCAGCCGGTCGATTCGGGCTTGCCCTTCAGCGTGCGCACAATCCCCTGGACCAGCATTTTTACCATCTGCGCTCTCAGAGATTGAGTCTCGATGGATGGTCCTTCACAGGTGAGAACTTAATGTGAACGTTACAGCTGCGGCCGGGATGAACGTTTAGAGCACGGACATTTGAAAACACGACCAGACCGGGGCCGCCTTCGCGGGAGGCGTGCCTCCGTGTGTAATCACAGCTTCTCTCTGTCTACAGTTTCTATTAATCAATCCAAATAGGAGCAGCCAAGCGTGGATCGACGTTTCATTCCCTTGTTCATGATCGTGTTCGTTGACCTGGTCGGCTTCGGGATCGTGATCCCGGTTCTGCTTCTGCACGCCGAGGAGAGCTTCGGCGCAACGGATCTCCAGGCGACAGGCCTTCTCACGGCCTTTTCCATCGGCATGGTCATAGCCGGTCCGATCCTTGGCCGCCTATCGGACGCCTATGGACGGCGCCCCGTGCTTATCATAAGTCAGATCGGCACATTCATCGGATTCATCGTCCTGGGGTTTGCGAATTCACTATTTCTGCTGTATCTAGGACGCATTATTGACGGCATCTCGGGCGGAAATATCACCACTGCTCGAGCCTACATCAATGACATCACAACCGAGGAGAACCGCGCCCGCGGCTTTGGATTGATCAGCGCCGCGTTCGGCGCGGGTTTCATTGTGGGCCCGGCGTTGGGAGGCTTGGCAGTCACGGTCACCGCCGGGATCCCATCCCTGGCTGCCTACAGCCAGAATGCACCTTTCTTCGTCGCCGCGTTCTTCTCTCTGGCTTCCATTCTAGGAACGTACTTCATCCTGCCAGAGAGCCTCGATCACGAAGCGCGCCAACCCCTGGGTGGTCGCTCAAAAGATAAGGATGGCGATCTCAGCCTCCTGGATATTCTGAAATTAGAAAAGATGCGCACCATACTTAGTTTTACCTTCGTGACCTTCCTGGCTTTCTCGCTTTTTCAATCGAGCTTTCCGATCTTCGCTCGCCGTCGCCTTTTCAGTGACGTTTCGTTAGAGATGGCTCAGCGTAATATCGGCCTGGTCCTCACTTTGTTTGGCCTGACCAACGTTCTCATGCAGAGCTTCTTCGTCGGCCCACTTGTCCGCCGATTCGGCGAACAACGACTAATCGTGTACGCGACTTTCGGGCGCATTATCGCTTTTCTCGGTGCAGCCCTCACCCTGAATGCATATATTTTCGCGGCGTTCGCCCTACCGTTAGCGATTGGCAACGCCTTAAGCCAACCTTCATTGCAGTCGATCATCAGCCGTTTTTCACCTCCGAAGATGCGCGGCCGGGTGCTGGGTCTATTCCAATCGACCAACAGCCTCACGCTCGTTTTTGGTCCCATCCTGGCCGGCCTCTTGCTGAGCGCGGACTTCCCCTCACTGTCACCTGAGAGCACAGCGGCTTTGCCAATGTTCGCCGCAGCTGTCCTGGTGACGATCGCCTTCTTCATGAGCTTTCGAATCCTGCATCTGGAACTCCCCACGCAAGAAGCAGCTCTCGAAGAAACTTGATCCTTCCGCGGGAGGATCGTCTCATCCCTCAGGCATTGCGCGGGAACCTGACCTATTGTGCCGTTCAGGAACGGTGGAGACCAAGGCGTCTCTACAATTTCGAAATGGAAACACGGCATTCACCTAGCAGCCTCGATCCTATGACACCACCATCAGGAAAATAACGATGACTCGTACCAAAGTCACGGTACGATTGCCGTACCCACCGACCACAAAGAAGCACCCTTCGGGGAAAGACTTTCTGAGGGCCACTAGGATTAACAAGGGAGGATAATATCTACCTACTTTAGGAACAAACCTAGTCCGATTGATAAGAGCAAGAGGAGAGAACCCACCACGATAAGGAGAAGCGTATCGTAACCGAGCCCCAACAAAACCATGAGCGCGCCGAGCATGCGAATACCGGGACCACGGAAAGCATATAAAATTCGATCCAATGGTATCTGATGATCCAATTCATACCCTAACGCTTCCATGTGGCTTAGTAAGACCTTCGTGGACGGTTCCGTCAGCGTTGATCCATCTTCAAAAACCAGGGTTGGTACACTCTCATTGCCAGCATTTATCTCTTGAACGCGCAGGCGCCCGGCTTCATTCTGGTGAATATCCACATAGTCATAGGGAATGGCGCTTCGTTCAAGCGTTGACTTAACCGGCCTAACCTGCGGGCAAAAACGATGACCGTAAACCACAACATTCTTCGTCATTGATCACACCTTTTCTGCCAGAATTTCTCAGCTGAATATGAACCCGGTGCTTACGATTCACGCCAAGCCAAAGTCCTGATTGCGAATATCCACACTTCTGCCAAGTCTCTCTCTAAACCTCGTCCATCAAATAAATCAAGACGTAGATTCAACTCGGAAGTGCAACTTGGCCCTTCCAGATGATGACCAACGAGTTGGAAGATTTTGGATATGACTTCGCCGGCTCACTGCGTGAAGTCATAGCCAAACATAGAGCCGGAGATGACAGCTAGAACTGTCGCAGTGCCTGGTAGGTCCACTTTCCCAAATCGATGAGTTGAGGTGAGCTCATCGAGGTACAGGAACGTATCCACATCCACCCATTGAAGGCTGCTACCAAATCCCAATCCTGCGGCAGGGGCTCCTACGCTTCCAAGCATTAAATTACGGGGCGCGTCGGTATAAACAAACTGGGTTGAATCGGGATTCCACCCCTGCCAGGACAAATTGCCTGAAGCATAGATGCTCTCAGCCGAACCATCGAGTGGGGCTACAACAAGATCCACGCTCGTCGTTGTAATTTCACGCAAAAAGGCGACCTTCGAAAGATCTGGAGCGATGGTAGGCGTTTTTCCTGAGTTACGGAAGAAGCGAAAACCTATGACATCCAACAGAGGCGTGGGTGCTCCCGCGACAGGCACACGCCAGACAAGAGCCGAATCATCGGCAAATGGATCTTCCGCCGGAATGAGCACAGCGACAGCACTCCCGTCTGGTGCCCAGACCGGGATCGGATAATAGGCATACTCGCTATAGGTCATAACGAAGGGGAAAGTGAGGTGATCCGGGCTCCTATCGCTGCCGTCCGTGCGAACGAATCCCAGGCTGGTCGGCAATACCAGAGCCAGCATATCTCCGCTCGGCGAGAAATAGAAATCCCCTCCCTGACCAGGGTCGAGCAACAGGGTTCGAGTGCTGGTGTCGGCGTCGATGGACCATAGATCATTGTTCTGCACCAGACCCGGCCCCTCAAAAGTATCACGCGTGTTCACCAAGACTGTATGTGTGCCGGGAATGAAGTCGAACTGATAGGGCACGTGGTGGATGGCTCCCTCCAGCGGATAGATCGCGTCGAGGTCTGGTTGAGAGAAGAGCACCCATTCCGTACCTGCCACCGTGTCGACAACCCGCAACTCATAGATTTCCAAGGGCAGATCGTGCCAGATAAAGGCCGCGAGCTGACCGTCCGTAGATAGAGCGACACGCTCGACATTCCCACTGGTAGTCAATTGGATCGGCGCGGCACCATCCTCAACAAACCAGACATCTGCGCCGCTGATGTACGCCACCTGCAGCACTCCAGGTCCAGACGCTCCAGAGACCTCAGTGGGATCATCGCCGACCTCCACCGTGGCATCAGGAGATTCCGAGTCCAAGGGCTCACCCGCCTCATCCACGCCCATTGCTTCTAACGTGGCGGCGACAACGGTGCCCATGGTGTCTTCGTCGATGGACCCATCGCAGCCGGCGAGGGAAAGCATCATAACGAGAAGCAGAAAGATGACCGAACGTTTTTTCACGGATTATCTCCTCTCATGCATCCGAAATATTATCTGTCAATGCAGCTCGTTCCAATTCCAAACCAAGCTGGGAAATTCGTGGAAATACCCCGGTGACTTTAATATACATAACAAGATTCCAGCTTACTACGGAACCTGCTTTACTATAATGGATAAGCCCTAGCACGGTAATAACCCGATTTTCTTATCTTCAGGTCATATCTAGGTACCGGCGAAGCAGGTGGTCAAGTTCAGGGCATTAGTCGTTTTCCCCACAGGCATTCCCGTAGAGACCTTTCGCCAGGTCGTTAAGCACCTCGAGCAGTGCCAACTTCTCACGCCA
>SOJU01000169.1 GCA_004376465.1 Anaerolineales bacterium
GGCAATGCCGTGCCCCTACTCAAGGTGGGTTTAATATTCGGGTGCACACATAGATAAGCCCCTGGAAATAAAAACGTAATGGGCTGCTTTTATTAGACAGCCCTGCATGTTCGACTCAGAAATCGAGACGGGTGATTTGCCCGCCTCGGTTATTTCTCTTTTTGAATTTCGGAATATGCAGGATAACTTCGGAAGAACCTACATGTGAATAGCGTGACCTTCCGCGTGATGAGCGGCTTCCATCACAACTTCACTCAGCGTCGGGTGGGCATGGACATTGCGAGCGATCTCCGCAGGCGTGAGTTCCATCATCTGCGCCAAAGTGAGTTCCGGCAGGAGCTCGGTCACTTCCGGTCCGATCATGTGCGCGCCCAGAATCTCTCCGCATTTTGCGTCCGTCACGATCTTGACCCATCCGCCGTAATCCCCTAAGCCTAAAGCCTTTCCACTCGCCTGGAATGGAAAACGTCCAATTTTTACCTCGACACTGCGATCTGCAGCTTGCGTCTCGGTCAGCCCAAATGATGCGACTTGCGGCTGGCAGTAAGTTGCCCGCGGCATCATCTCGTAATCCAGGGTTGTCGTATCGACGCCAGCGATATTCTCAGCGCAGATGATCCCCATCGCAGAGGCGACATGAGCGAGCATGAGCTTGCCGGTGACGTCGCCGATCGCCCAGATTCCAGCGGCGGGCGTCGCCATGCGTTCATCGATCTCAGGGAAGCCGCGCTCGTCCAACTTCACTCCAGCGGCTTTAAGATCCAGATCCTCCGTGTTCGGCCGGAAGCCCATTGCCAGAAGCGCTTGCTCGGCCTCGAGAGTCTGCTCACCGTCCGATCCGGAAACAGTGACCTTCACTTTCGTTTTCAGCCGTTCAATCCCCTCGACTTTCGTCCCTGCCAGAACTTTTATACCCCGTTTACTAAATGCTTTCGTTAGCTCCTGGCTTACTTCCTCATCCTCCAACGGCGCGATGCGCGGCAGCATCTCCACCAGCGTCACATCCACACCGTAAGCGCTCCATATCGTTGCGAACTCAAGCCCGATTGCTCCCGCCCCAATAATCACCACGGATTCCGGCAAATGCTCCTGCAGAATCGCATCTCGGTAGGACAGAACCCGTTCCCCATCTGCTTCCATCCCCGGGATAACCATCGGTGAAGCACCTGTCGCCAATACGATGTCCGTTGCCATTAACGTCGTGGTTTCACCATCCTCATCTTTCACAGTGACTGTTTTTGGTCCGGTGAAAGCAGCGCGCCCCATGTGGACATCGACCGCATTCTTTTTCATTAGAAATCCGACGCCTTTAGCCAACCGCCCGGAGACTCTGCGGCTTCGCTTAACAGCCGCGCCGTAATCCAGAGTCAAGCCATCAACTTTAAACCCAAATTCGCTCCCCCGCTCCCGTAGCGTGTGGGCAACTTCGGCGTTCTTCAACAAGGCCTTTGACGGGATGCAGCCGACGTTCAGGCAAACCCCGCCTAGAAACTCCCTCTCAATAATGGCTGTCTTTTTGCCCAATTGGGCAGATCTGATCGCACAGACGTAGCCGCCTGGCCCAGCACCGATGATGATGACATCGTATTCCGTCATAAAAAGACCTCCCGATTCTTATGCTCGTTATTCTAACCCATGACTGCGTAAAAACGCTCCGTTGCTCGGCCACCCGCTCAATTTTGTGGAGAAATGAAAAAAACCGGGTATCGAGTACCCGGTTCAAATAGCGCTCTGACGTCGGATCAAGCTGCTCGAGCTGAGATGGGCTCCTCGATCACCATGGGAGTTTGTACTTCGAGATATTGCTGAACATCCTCAAGCGCCTGCTGATAGATGCTTAAGAGTTCCAGGTCTGAGCCCTTGTAACGCCGCAGGCTTTGTTTTGAACACGCTTTGCAGCCACGCATCGCCCGGTATGAATCGGTTTCACAAGTCAGACATCTGTCAAGCCGAATCATCATCAAAGAGAACGCTAAGAGTTCAATGTCGCCTTCGGGAAGGTTGGAAACGCGCTCGACCAGCGCACACCATTCATCCCCACGCGAGTGCTGTAAATTTGAAATCACATGCACTGGAAAGAGCAATTCGTTGTCCGCATACATAGAGGCCGCGACTCCTGATGGTGGGTTGATGGATACGATTGCTGTTCTTTCTTCATTGTAGATTCGGGGGAATCCTCAGGGCAGAGTACTTTAGTACCAAGAGGTTTCCTCCCTCACGGATGATCCAATCGACTTACGTTCCAGGTCAATTTGGCTGTCAATTGAGTGATCGCAGTTGCAGAGTTGGAATTATTACGGGTAAGTCGATGGTGGTGTTGCCCACCCCCACGGCAAACGAGCAACCCTATCAGGCGCCACCCGCACCATAGAGTTCAGCGTCGGTGGGTGTCCGCCCTGAAGGATCGTAGACGTAAACCCAGGTTCCTTCCTCCGCCCAGTTGAAGATCCAATGAGAGTCGAAAGGCGACATATTTACACAGCCGTGGGAGCGGGGGTAGCCATAGCCATTGTGCCAGTAAGCGCCATGAATGGCTCGCGACTGATCATAATAAAGGATCCAGGGAACATCCTCGAGGTAATAATAATCCGAACGGTCAGCGGTAAATGACCCCGCCATGGGATCGGCCTCAAGTTTTTTATAGACCTGGAAAATTCCAGGCTGTGTCCACCAGCCATCCAGCCCTGCCGAGATGAGTGTCGCAAACACCAATTGCCCTTGTTCATAGACTGACAATGTCTGCTCGTAGAGGTCAATCGAAATCCAGCGATCGGATTCGACCCCCGCCGGGCGCGTGCCATCAGGAATTACCTTCGCTATTCTACGCTGCTCGATCCACTCATCAGGACCGATTTGATACCATACCCAACCATCGACCTCCCGGGAATCGGATACATAGACGATCTGAAATCGATAAACAGTACGGCCGGTTTTAGGTTGGTTCAGACCTGGTTCTCGACTTGTTTCAGTTTGGGTAAGTATCCACGCGAAGGTCTGACTTGGTGTACGAGAGAAAGCCATGCCCTTATAGGATGGTGCGTTGAGGCGTGCCATGCCGTCCCCGCGGACATAGACACCGGGAACGATCATGTAGGCTACGGCATTATCCTGGTCATAGCGTTCAATCCAGGAGAAGAAGACAAAACCGGGATCGATAACCCGATAATGATTCTCCCCTTTTAATGCATCCTGCAAGCTGGTATAGAGAGGTGTTCCATCCTTGCGTTTTGACTGCACGTAGTAGAAAGGCAGGTCACCCAGGGACTCCTCGAGCCGCATAAGTGGGAGCGGTCGTTGTGGCAGAAGACCTTTGCTTGCGAGCTCGTTGAGTTTTGCTCTCTCACCCTGCGGCCTGCAGCGCTCAGGGAATCTCAATTGAAAGCGGACAGGGCACACCAGGCTGTTGGCTTCCACGACACCATCCACACCATCCAGAGAACCTGCCTGTGCAGGCAGCGCGCTTAACCCCATGAACAGGACGCTGATAAGAATTCCCAGAGCTATTTCCAGACGCAATTTCGCCATAATTGGACACCTTAGGTCTAGAATTATAACCA
>SOJU01000195.1 GCA_004376465.1 Anaerolineales bacterium
AACTTCACATCAGAGATTTCGCCATTATCGAAGATTTACGGCTTACCCTGAAGCCGGGGTTTGTCGTCTTCACGGGCGAGACTGGCGCCGGTAAATCCATCATTATTGATGCCGTGGAGGTGCTTCTGGGCGGTCGGGCGGATAGCACCTTCGTCCGAACCGGCGCTGACATAGCCTTGATCGAAGGGCTTTTCGATCTCGAGCCATCCACCCAAGAGCCTGTCAATCGCATCCTGGACCGGGAAGGATTGCTTGACGACCCTGGACAGCTTCTTCTTGGGCGAGAAATCCGGCGCGAGGGGCGAAATATCTGCCGCGTGAATGGCCGTGTTGTCACGCTTGGCCTGCTCTCAGAAATCGGAGAGTTACTGGTAGATGTCCATGGTCAATCCGAGCACCTCAGCCTGCTGCGGGTGCGCGAGCACATCCTTCTCTTGGATCGGTATGCTTCCGACAGCAACATTCTCCAGTCGTACAAAGAACAGTATCAAACCCTGGGGGAAGTCCGCCGTCAGCTAGAACAACTGCGCAAGCAGGAACAAGATTCCGCCAGAAAGATTGAGTTCCTCACCTTTCAGATCAACGAGGTCGAGTCAGCCAATTTACAATCCGGAGAGGACGAGACCTTGCTTGAGGAGCGCTCCCGCTTGGCGAACGCTGAACAACTTACACATCAAACCGAGGATGCGATCACCGCGCTTGACGGGCAGATTGAGGGCCAGGAATCAGCCGCCGATCTTCTTGGACGAGTCGTACATTCCACGTCTAGTTTAGCCAAAATTGACCCAAGCATGGCCGATTCACAAGCTCAAGCGCAAGCGATCATTGAGCAAGTGTCCGAGCTCATCCGGCGGCTTCGTCTGTACCGTGAGGAAATCTTATTCAACCCACATCGACTGGACGAAGTCGAAGAGCGCTTGAATATGATCACCACCCTGAAGCGCAAATATGGGGGAAGCATTGAAGCCGTCCTTTCCCAAGCCGAAACTGCAAGAGAAGACCTGGAGAATATTACCCATGCAGAAGAACGTCTGAAAGAATTGACGGAGGAGGAAGGTGTCCTCCTTCATCGCCTGGGCAAGCTCGGTGAGCAGCTCACCCAAATCCGAGAAGAAGCTGGAAATCGCCTGGCAAAGGCAATCGAGAACGAATTGGCAGATTTACATATGAAGGGGGCCACATTCGGCCTCGCCCAACGCTGGGATGACGATCCTGACGGAGCCCCTATCGGCAACCGGCATGTCGCGCTTGGCCCAACCGGTCTGGATCAAATCGAATTCCTGGTCGCGCCCAATCCCGGCGAAGGGTTAAAACCGTTGGCAAAGATCGCCTCAGGCGGCGAAACGTCACGCCTTATGCTCGGATTAAAGGGCATCCTGGCGCAAGCCGATCAAACACCAACGTTGATTTTTGACGAGATTGACCAAGGGATCGGCGGCAGAGTTGGGGCAATCATCGGGGAAAAATTGTGGAAATTAACACCAAAACACCAGGTTTTATGTATCACCCATCTCCCGCAATTGGCATCGTTCGGAGATCAGCATGTCAAAGTTGAAAAGCAAGTAAAGGGTGAGCGTACAATCACGATTACGCACTCTTTGAACGACTCAGAACGGATAACGGAACTAGCATCGATGTTGGGAGGCGTGACACAGTCGAACCTCGAGAGCGCCACTGAGTTGCTATACACAGCCAGCGCCGATAAGATCGAAGCGCAAACGGGTGGAGTGACGAAAGAGCAGTAGCCCCCTAAATTTAGAAAATAGGTTCTCCTCCAAATTGTGTGAATCTCCTGGCGAATTTGCACAGCGTTATCCCGCCCGAAGCTGGACTTCTGGTCCCCCCTGGCGATGACGGAGGAAGTCGTTTTTATCCATCTATAACTTCCAGCATGACTAATCTCCAAGTTCAAGCTCAAATATCAAGGCGCAGGCTGCGCCTGCGACCGGAAGCAGAGCTTCCGCACTCCACAAAAAAACCATCCCTCACTTGCGTGCAAAGAACCACAAGGTATCTCCCATGAGCATTGTTAAATATTCCTTTTGCATAATTAGTTTGGGCTTAGAGCCTGATGTTTAATCCGGGGGGTGTGCTCCACGCTGCGCTCTGAGTGCTTCGCGAGGGGAGTGGTCCCTCGACAAGCTCGGGATGATAAGTCCCCCACAGTCCCCTCGCGTGCATCCCCGAAGCAGAGCGAAGGGGGCATTGGGGGATTTAGGGGGAAGAAAAAAGGCGATTCATCACATCTGCGGGGTCCAGCATATTTTAGGCCCATCAACTTAGGTATCCGCGTTTAGGTCACCTTTCCACAGTAATATGGAAGGGAACCGAAAAACATAAGGGGCTGCCCTTTGGACAGCCCCGAAACTTTCAACTCTAGTAACTAATCCCTCAGGCGCTGACTTCCTCGTCGATTTCGATGGGTGTGCTGTCCTCAATTGGACGGAAAACCACGCCCTCATCTTCGACATAGTCGACCAACACCTGGCCGCCCTCTTTGAATTCCCCCTGGAGGATCTTTACAGAGAGCGGGCTCTCAACATGCTTCTGAATCGCGCGCATGAGCGGCCGCGCTCCGAAGTCTGGATCTAACCCCTCTTGAGCCAGCCAGTTGCGCGCTGCGTCGCTCAAGGTGACTTTCAAACCATGGTCTTCCAATCTTTCACGGACCTGTTCCATTTGCAGGGAGACGATCTCCACCATATCCTCCAATGTGAGTTTGGAGAAGATGATCACCTCATCGATACGGTTGAGGAACTCGGGTCGGAAGGTGTCCTTTAAGGCACGCTCAATTTTTGCTTCCCCCTCATTTTCCGCCCCCTCGCCCGACCGCTGGAAACCCAATGTCCCCGAACGGGTGACGAATTCTGTGCCTAGGTTGGAGGTCATGATCAAGACGGTATTGCGGAAATCAACGATGCGGCCTTGGCCATCGGTGAGCCGGCCATCATCCAGTATCTGCAGCAGCGTGTTCCATACTTCAGGGTGCGCCTTCTCGATCTCATCGAATAGGATCACACGGTAGGGGCGTCTCCTAATTGCTTCCGTAAGCTGTCCGCCCTCTTCGTAGCCAACGTATCCTGGAGGTGCACCGAATAAGCGTGAAACGGAATGCTGTTCACGATATTCGCTCATGTCAATTCGCACCAGGGCATCATCTTCGTCGAAGAGAAATTCCGCTAGAGCTTTTGCCATCTCGGTCTTGCCGACTCCCGATGAACCCAGGAAGATAAACGAACCGATTGGTCTGCGTGGGTCTTTGAGCCCCGCACGCGCCCGCCGGATTGCATCCGAGAGCGCATGGATGGCTTCATCTTGCCCGATGATGCGTTCGTGCAAACGCTCCTCCATTTGAAGCAGTTTCTCGGCCTCAGTCTCCATCACCTGGTTTACTGGGATGCCGGTCCACTGTGCAACGACTCCGGCGATATCGTCCTCATCCACAACTTCATCCAGCTGGTGCTCGACTTCCCAGGCGTCACGCTTCATTCGAAATTCTTTCTCAAGCCGAAGGCGTTGTGC
>SOJU01000155.1 GCA_004376465.1 Anaerolineales bacterium
GTAACGTGGATATCATGATCGCCTTAACAATGCTTACAGGTGCAGGGATTGGAGCACGGATTGGTGCGATGGGAACGCGTTATTTCTCGGGACCAGTAATCCGATTGATGTTCTCGATTCTCCCCCTCATCGCAGCAGTACTCGTACTTCTTCGTCTTGGTATCTGAATGGGAGGTTAGATGGCTGTCTCGGACACCAATTCAACCGCTGGAAACTCAATTATGTGTGTAGGTACTCAGAGCCCGGAGCCTCGGGCGATCCAGTTTGCAGAGCAGGTAAGTAGAGCTCTCGGCTTCGATCTCGTACTTCTACACGTCCCTGAACCTGGAGAAGAAGTTGAGTCTGGCGAGGGTATTCTCGATCAGACTCGGGAGCTGCTAACCGAAGCCCCGCAGCGGTCAATCCTCGAGGAGGGGGATTTCGAGGAGACCATCCACCAAGAAGTAGATCGTGAACCCTACCAGCTCGTGATCCTAGGAACCTCCTGCCGTAGTCCTGAAGAACGTTTAACAAAGAGAAGTCAGCGATTAGCCACACATTTGGCTGATAGCGTCCTTGTAATGTGCGATCCACCGGAGAAATTGCGTCATCTTCTAATTAGCACGGGCGGTCATCCGGGGTCGACCCCTGTGGAGGATTGGGGGATCCGTCTCGCCCGTGGTACTGGAGCAGAAGCTACGATCTTACATGTCGTTACAGATGCCCCATCCATGTACATCGGACTCCCCGCGCTTGAGGAGGGATTGGAGGAAATTCTCTCTCGAGATACGCCTCTCGCCCGGCACCTAAAAGATGCGGTGCGCAAGGCGGACTCAGCAGGTGTGGGCGTCAAACTCAGCCTTCGCCATGGGATAGTTGTTGAAGAAATTCTACGGGCGTGTGAAAAGGAGCATTACGATTTGATTGTGATCGGTTCACACGAACCAGGGCGCATCCTCGATCATCTGGCCATGGGGCGGATCGGTCCGCAATTACTATCCAGCGTGAAAACTTCTGTCCTAATCATTCGAACATAAATGAATTCACATTGAGGAACTCGGGGATCCTCAATAGAGGCGCGCCCGTTTCTTAATTGCTATACCTTTATTCCCTGTCCATCTTCTCAAAGAATTTGTTTTGTTAGAAGTGTTCCGTTCAAGGCATCCTTCGTACGAAAAATCCTGTAGCTGGAATGCCAGTCGTTAAAAGATCTCGAGACGTATTATTTAAGCGGAAGACTGAGTCATTGTCCTAATATGGCGACACCCGGCTTATAAGGTCCATCCATTCATCACTTGTCATAACACTGCCGATCACTCAATATCTTTGATGACAACCTTCTTCCCGAAAACAAAGGTTTTCAAAGGAACCAAGGAAAATAGGAAACGGAGCTACAATATGCCCGATCTTACCGAAGCTTTCCTCGAACTCGTCCGTTTAACTTCAACCGACCTACCCCCCGATGTGGAAGCGTCATTGAAGCGTGCTCGAGAACAAGAGGCATCAGGCTCGGCGGCACAAGGCGCGCTTGATACGATCCTTGAAAATGTCACCATGGCACGGCAAAACTCCACGCCAATCTGCCAAGATACCGGCACGCCGATTTTCTATGTTCAACATCCACCCGGATGGAGCACGACGAAACTCAAGGGGCAGATACGCGCCGCTGTCGCCGAGGCCACGAAAAGGACTTACCTGCGGCCAAACGCCGTCGACACCGTTACCGGGAAGAACAGCGGCAACAACCTTGGGGATCCGTCTTTCCCCACGATTCACTTCGAAGAAGTCGAGGGGGAGGATCTAATCGTTGATCTGATCCTAAAAGGCGGGGGGTGTGAAAACGTTGGCGCACAATACTCGCTGCCGAATGGCCGGATCGGCGCCGGACGGAATCTTGAAGGGGTGCGTAAAGTGGTTCTAGATGCCGTGTTCAACGCGCAGGGAAAAGGCTGCGCCCCCGGCGTGCTCGGTGTGGCCATCGGCGGGGATCGCGGTTCGTCTTACTACGCATCGAAAGAAGCGCTCTTCCGTAAACTCGACGATGAAAACACAGATGCAGAACTGGCAAAGCTCGAAAATCGCCTCACGCAAGATGCGAATCAACTCAGCATTGGACCGATGGGTTTCGGCGGCGAGACGACGGTTTTGGGCGTGAAAGCTAAGAGCCTGCACCGGCTTCCGGCCAGCTACTTCGTCTCTGTCTCCTATATGTGCTGGGCACACCGGCGGCGGCGTATGACCGTCCGCGGTGATGAAACAACCTACGAATGAGGGAGGGACCCCATGCAGAAGATCACGCTACCCATTACGGATGATGTCATCCGGGAGTTGAAAGTTGGCGATTCGGTCTCCCTCACCGGGGTAATGATTACCGGTCGCGATGCCGTGCACAAATGGATGATCGACACCTTCGTCAAGAAGAGCCGCAAGCCTGAGGGCGACGACGAAGCGGTCTATGAGGCGCTAAAGCCCATCCTTGATGGCGGCGCTATATACCATTGCGGACCTGTCGTCGCGGGCCTGGACACTGGCGCTTATTCCTTCGTCGCCGCAGGTCCGACAACGAGCATCCGCGAGGAGCCCTACCAGGCTGATGTGATGCAGCACTTCAACATCAAGGCCGTTATTGGCAAAGGCGGGATGGGACCGAAAACTTTGGCAGCTTGCAGCGAGGTGCCGGGAGTTTATTTGCACGCGATCGGTGGGGCTGCTTCATTGATCGCGCAATCTGTTCAGCAGGTGCTCACTGTCCACAAGCTCGATTTCGGGGTTCCCGAGGCGATATGGGTGATCGATGTCAAGGATTTCCCCGCTGTCGTAACGATGGATTCGCACGGCGGCAGCGTGCATGTAGAAGTCGAGACACAATCTAAAGCACAGCTCGATAAGCTCCTCGCCTCGTAACCTCACCGGACCTGGAATTAATTAGGTGACTGCATTATGTGGGGCACGGCAGTGCCGTGCCCCTACTGGTCATGAAAACGGATTGGGAACAGGCCGATCCATGTGTCGGCCCCTACGGCTTATAAATGAAGAGGCTGTCCCAAGCAACTCTTGGACAGCCTCTTGATTCGATATCCGCTGGATCTCGCACTTAGCTATCAGGTAAGCTGTTATCCTGGACGAAAGTAAATTCAGCGTCTATCCCATTGACCGTCACGGTGTAATCCCCGGCGGGCAGCCCATAAACATCCAAGGGGATATTTTGCTCAAACACCTCGAGCACTTGAGCACACATCACTTCTGCCTCGCGCAAGGTCGTGATGAGCACTTCGAAGTGGTTGCGCTTACGCTCAACAGAGATCTCGTCAATTTCCGTGCATGGATCGGGGAGGTATCCGCTAGCGACGGCATGGACCCCAAGTGGGAAAGATTCAAGAAACAAGATCTCGACATCCTCCACCACGGCCTCTCCGCGAATGAACTCTCCTGAGTCCTTCAGCGCTCCCGGCGCACACCCCGCGAGAAGGACCATCGCTAGAATGATCGGCAAGATATACGTTCTCTGATTCATGTGGGACC
>SOJU01000008.1 GCA_004376465.1 Anaerolineales bacterium
CGCAGGTCGAAAATCATGGAGAGGATGGGATTTGCCCGGTCGGAGCCGATCTTTCTTACGTAAGCAGTCGGCATAAGACTGTGGATGCCCTGATTCCCCAGATATTCCCGGTATGAGAAACCCTCCATCTCCGGTGGAGTTTCGAGCAACCCTTGCGCATGAACCCAATCGCCATAACGCCAGTCGATCAAGCGGGAAGCGCGCACGAGAATTCGCCCTTCCACCGTCTTCGTTATCCCCATCTGTGGGATCCGGACTCGCTCCACGGAGAGGACAAGTGCGGTGTACCGATCGCGAACATCCGGATCTGCCACGACGACACCCGTAACCGTTGTCTTAACGTCCAGGTCGTTATAGAAAGCAATATGCCCTGGCTGCTTCATAATCTCGGAGGGGAGATATCGTGCAGCCCCGAGGCATAAGGGAATGAGCAGCAGGAAAAGCCAGCGATGAAGTTGGTTTCTTCGGAAGAGGAGAGCGAAAAGAAAGGCACCGGCGGCGAGCGTTAGCCACTGCCAACCGATCAGCGGTAGATGCCGACCAGCGGTAATGCCGAGCAGCCACATCATGCCCAGCACAAACAATTTCATTAAACCCCCTTCATCCCCCTGTTCTACCTACGTCCTGTTCCACTGGAGCTTGTGAGCTCTACCGCGAAAATTCAAAACCAGAGACGGACGTTAGTAACACTCCTTGATCTGTGGAGTTAAGGCTCTATCACACGAGTATCAGGGACCTGGATCTACCCTGGTATTTTCGGAATCTCATCTTTCGGGAGCATCGCCACGGCATCGACCATTCGCCGATTGAATATCATCGCTGCGCTCTCCGCCTCTACGTTGGGAAAGAGGATCGCAGTTAGCGACGCGTTGTACAACGGCATAAAGAAGCGCTCACTATCGAACATCAGCGATCCGAAATTGAATTTACCAGGTGTCTCGATAATCCCCATTAATTCATACCCGCCCATAATCACGCGTACCCAGTGAGGGACATTGGTTGTATATCCCCCTCTGGTGAAACCTGTGGGACCCATTTCGTTGCGTCCACTTAGAAGGATGACAACGATTTCGCTCTTCACGAGCCATAAGGTTGGATAACGAGCGACCAGCTTGCCGGGCTGATGAAGCCGCATCAAGTGGGCTCCTTCAATCTCGATATAGGAGGATGTGGGCATGTTGAGGAAACTGAATAGACCGCTAGCCGATGGATGTACCCGGCCAAGCACGCGGTGACTGGCTGTATAGATCTCGATTGAAATTGACCTGTTTGCCATAGATTTCTCTTCCTTTAGAGAATGGGTAGGGCAAAGGTGATGGATGTGCTTGCTGGGGTATGCTCATACCACATCACACCTTTCATGCTCTCCACGATCATGCGGATCTCGCCCATAGAAAGGCCCGGTCCCATTTGACCGGCGACTGGATCTATCTCTGGGGCCGTGATCGCCTGTACGGTGTCAGGCGAAAGCCCTGGGCTGGAGTCGGAGACACGGACAGCAGCCCAGGCTCCGTCATGCATTTCGACATTTACTGTCAATGGAAACTCCTCACTCTGCGAGCGGAGGATTTCGAAGTAATGGGTCTCCAGGATAACTCTGCCTCGGACCGTCCGACGGACCGCTGCTGCAACTACAGCCTCCAAGATCTGCTGCACTTTCTCGGGGTCGCCACGGAAGAGAGGGATGTTTTTTCCTCTCTCAGAGATGAGTTCTAGGCCCTTCGCTTCTGCCGCATTCTTCATTGATTCCACAGTCTCGTTCACAAGACCGGAAATATCCACCATCTCACTGGATTGTTCAGCATCGAGGTTGACAACTGGCATCGCGTCCAAACCGCGCAGTTGTCCCATCAATTGGTCCAGCGCCTGGCGGATGCTCTCCTCATTCCCGGGATTCGATTTCAAAATACCCTCTAATGTCTCCAGCGCCTGGCTTACCCCAAGTGAAAATTCCGGGGTTGCTGCCGAGGAGACTGGCTGCGGGGTGAGAGGTTTGGTTTTTACACTGCGTTTTAGTGTGGCTTGTTCAAGCGCAACACCAGCCCAATCAGCTAGAGCCATCATCAGCGTTAGGTGATGCTCATTGAAGGTCCGTGGAGCGAGACGGTTGTAAACTCCAAGAACACCGACGACCTTGTTTCGCATCCGCAGGGGAACATTGACGATAGACTGTACGAGAAAACCAGTCTGGACCTTGACCGGCCCGGCTTCCATTGAAGGCTGGCGCAGGATTGGTTGACCGCTATGGAACACTTCTCCAACAATCGTATCGCTTACCCGCAGCTTCTGTAGGGTGGCATGCTTGTCACCTGCCTGTTTGCTCGCCCGCAGTACGAGTTCCTTGCTCTCAGGTTCCGCCAGGTAAATTGAAGCCTCTTCCGCATCGGTAACAAAGGCGGCTGCCTCAACAACACTGCGGAGGATCTCGTTCAGGTCGTCCAAGCTGACGACGGCCCGACCGATCTCGCTGAGCATCCGAATTTCATCGGTTCGCCTTCGAAGCTGCTCCCGTAATCCATCCATCCGCGAAGTGAGGATCTCAGTATCCGCTTGGGCGGATCGGGTTTCGCTCACATCGGTTATCGCCTGACACAATTCAGTGGGACGGTACGGTTTCAACAGAAAATCGTTTACACCGAGTCGAAAAAGCTCTCTCAAACGAGATAGCGGAAAGTGTGCTGCGAGTAGGATGGCGGGCGAATCATCCCCGTTAGAGCGGAAGTTCCTAAGGCTTGCGAGCGGATCCCCGCGCAACTGGGTCACATCCACGACCAATATGTCTGGGTCAGGCGCTTGCTCACTTTGCACCCATGCATGAAACCCGGATGGTTTAAGGATGCGTTCAACGATCGCTTGTGCGTTCGACTCAACATCAGCGATCACAATAATTTGCGGGGATGTCTCAGAAGACGGGTTCTCGCTCATAACATTTCTTTCTGTGAGGACGCAGCAAGGACTGCGCTCGGTGGTGATATGAAGATGTGGTTCCGACCAAGATTAAGTTGATGCCCGGCTATTATCTTGCTGCCAGTAACCGTAATTATTCATCAAACGGGTCTAAAAAGACAATCTGGGTGATAAGGAACGTCGACCTTCGCCGTGCGTGCACAAACATAGGCTTCGTAGTTATGCTTCTTCGATTGTAGCATAAGGAGGGATAGATGAATCGTTACTTTGGTCACTCTTCCGCGGCGACGGCGAGATCATAATGTGGGATTATCCCCGCCTCTGAGGGAGGCCAATAGACAAGGACAGCCTTGCCGATGATTTCCTCGATCGGTAGAGGTCCCCAATTCTGAGAGTCAGAGGAGTTATTGCGGTTGTCACCGAGGACGAAGAGTTCATCTGGGCCGATGACCCACTCGCCGTCATAGCGGGGGGTGGCTGCGAGATAAGGTTCATCAAGGATTTGTCCGTCGATGTACACATCCCCCCCGCGGATCGTGACTGTGTTTCCGGGAAGGCCGATCACGCGTTTAATAAATCGTCGTGAGGGGTTGAGCGGGAAGCGGAAGACGATGATGTCTCCCCTATCCGCATCGTTCCACCGATAAGCGATGCGGTTTACAACGACGAATTGCCCTTCGTGCAAACTCGGCTCCATACTGATACCTTCTACACGAATTCGTGCCGTAAGGAGATTGACGGCGAGGAAGAGCACTCCGGCGATCGCAACAGTCTGGATGAGTTCTCCAAAAAACCGTAAGATCCGCGTTCGGAGCGATGGTGAGACGGAGGCGCCCCACTCAGGGGGCGCGGTTTCATGCGTCGGAGTGTCTTGCATGGCGATAGATTATATCATGGCCTCCGGCCACGAAAGTGCAAAGATACCAGCAAGAATTGGCGCAATCTTTATCTGTCTCGCTTGCGGAAAGAGAGCCGTATTGGTGTACCAATGAAACCATATTCGTTGCGGATCTGATTTTCAAGGTAGCGGACGTACGAGAAATGGACTAAATCCGGATTGTTGACATGGAAGAGGAAGGTAGGAGGGTTGGTCCTTACCTGAGTGACAAAGAGAATGTTCAGGCGCTTACCCTTGCGTGTGGGAGGGGCATGAGAGTTGAGAGCTTTTTGGAGCAAGCGATTAAGCTCTCCGGTCGGTATCCGAATAAGGCGTTCTTCCTGAACTCGCAGTGCTGCCGGTAGCACTTGGCTTACACGCTGACCTGTCTTGGCTGAAATGAAGAGTACGGGTACGAAGTCCAAGAAGTTGAGTGTTTGGCGGACCTGCTCCGTATATGCGTTTATGGTGTGAGAGTCTTTTAGTACGAGGTCCCATTTGTTTACAAGTACGACGACGCTTTTCATCTTATCGATGACCATCCCGGCTATGTGGGCATCCTGGGCGGTGCCACCTTCAACAGCGTCGATCAGCAGCAGAACAACATCCGCTCGTTCAATCGCCTTAAGCGCACGCAAAACAGAATATTTTTCAACGCCGGGCTCGATCCTTCCCCTGCGCCGGATCCCCGCGGTATCGATGAGCGTAATTGGCAAGCCCTGGTGAACGAGATGTGTATCAACCGCATCTCGGGTTGTGCCGGGTATGGGCGAGACGATGACGCGTTCTTCACCGAGGAGTCGATTCAGCAAACTCGATTTGCCGACATTGGGTCTGCCCACTATTGCGATTTTTAAAGATTCGTCGTCAGTCTCTTCGAGCGCACCTTCTGGTTTAATGGTTTCGATTAATTGGTCAAGCAGGTCTCCTGTGCTGGTTCCATGTAGGGCGGAGATGGGGATCGGATCTCCCATACCCAATGCGTAGAATTCGGTGGTTCCGGCACGACGCTCTGCGTTGTCGCAGCGATTGACAACAAGCAGAACGGGGGGGTGTAACTTGCCCGCAACCAGGCGCTGCTGTTTTCGCAGGATCTCAACAATCTCTTCGTCCGCGGGTGTGACCCCGCTCTCTACGTCCACCAAGAAGAGCACTGCATCGGCTTCGCGCGCAGCAATCTCCGCTTGATCGCGGATGCTGGAGATGTAATCCGCAGAATCGATGGAGAGCGGCTCTAACCGGCTCATGTTGGTTGGGTCGATCCCGCCAGTGTCGACGATGTCAAATATGATCCCGTTCCATTCCGCTTCAGCCACAAGACGATCGCGAGTGGTGCCGGGTTTATCGTCGACGACAGCAAGACGTTCGCCGGCAAGACGGTTGAAGAGTGTTGACTTGCCAACATTTGGGCGTCCAACCAATGCAACAATAGGGCGGGTCATAATGGATTACGAGCTAGGTGTGGCCGTCGGGCGTGGGGTGGCGGTGAGGACGACTTCGATGACGGAGGGGTTTGGCGTCTCCCAGGC
Organism: Anaerolineales bacterium; assembly: GCA_004376465.1. Classification (GTDB taxonomy): domain Bacteria; phylum Chloroflexota; class Anaerolineae; order Anaerolineales; family E44-bin32; genus E44-bin32. The sequence goes on from SOJU01000008.1 coordinate 5,314, forward strand.
GAGACCGTCCGGCAGTACGATCACCTCAGGCTCCAATTGATACGTGCCTATGGTAAGGCCCTGCACGTCTAAAACGGCTCTTACGTCTTCCGGCTTAAGTGTGTCAAGTAATTCCGCAGGGCCGGAAAGAATTAGGTTCACCCTCTCAGGAGATGGATAGCTGTAGAGACCTAAGCCAACCCCCTCAATTTCCACGGGGAGGAAGATCGTGATAGATGTTTCGATCGGGTCGATCTCAACCTGAACTAGAGCGATCTGTTCTCCAATCAGGATGAACCCCGGTGGAAGATCGAGGGGAACACGTTCTTCGAAATCATCGGTCCGTCCAGCCACATTCACAGGCAGAGTCTGCAGGTAGCCCGGAAGAGCTTCCAAAGCCTCTGGGTCGTCTGAAAAAACCGCAACTTCTTGAGGGGATACGGAAATGCGAGCTACCCGGTAATACCCCTGTTCCTCTAGTATGTCCTGTCCTTCAATGACTGGAATGACCAACAACCGGCGAATGTTCTCGATCTTGGTGATCTCAATACTAACGTGAACTTGTTCTTCAGCGGAATTCACATCAGTGACAACATTGCCTTCGCTATCGATGAAATTTATTGTGTAAACCTGATCGATTGAGCTCTGGCGATCTGTAAGATCGACGACAACCTGCCCGATGACAACTTGGTCTACTCGACTGGCTGGTCCGAAGATAGTCGTCTCGGTTAGATCGGTAACCGGCTTCTCTGCGCGGTAATCAGGCGCTGGGTCTCCTATGGTGCTCACTTCGATGTTGACTGTCTTTGTGGCGAGCGGCTCGATGGTCAGGGTTACGGTTGAGGGGTCAATCGAAGTATGTTGGATCGCGCGGCGGCTGGTGTGGAATTTCAGGGTCACATGCGTGGTCCCCTCCTCAAGCTGGCTCAGGTCGGCATACACCTCCAGATCGGAGATGGTTAGATTGCGCCAAACGGAGGTGGGCGCACGCAAGGTCACATCTGCAAACTCCGGGAAGTCCCCCACAATGGTTAATCCAGCCTTCAGATTGCGGTAGTCAATGGCAACTTGCTCGGGAAAGATTTGCTCGACGACGGGATCCTGCTGCCCTACTGCGGCAACCCATGCAGTAAGCGCCAGGATTAAGGACATGAGCAGTGTTCCAAGATTCTGTCGAAGCCAGCTGATCATTGCTTAGACTCTCGTTCGCCCTGGGTGCGGGCAAGGAAGCGCTCGAGCCACCCAGGAAATCTCCCGGTCGTCCGCGGCCGGAAGAATGCGGTCAGGATGTTTTTCAAACGTGCTTGATCCAGCCGGCGGATCATCCGGCCATTATGTGTGACCGAGATGCCGCCCGTCTCCTCCGAGACGACAACAGACACGGCGTCACTTACCTCACTGATCCCCAGAGCCGCACGATGCCGCAGGCCCATCGACCGATCGGTTGAACGGGAAAGTGTGCCGCTGGAAGAGAGCGGCATAACGCACCCAGCGGCTGCAATCCTGTCTTTTTCGATGATCGCGGCGCCATCGTGGAGCGGAGTGTTGATATGAAAAATTTGGAGCAGTAGTTGCGGTGTAAGCTCTGCATCCAGCGTCACGCCGGTTTCTTTGTAATCGGCAAGAGGGATTTCACGCTCGATGACGATTAAAGCGCCATAGCGCCGGTCTGATAAGCGCTGGGCGGTGACGCATACGGTCTCGATGAGCGCTTCAATGTGATCCGGAGTTGCGCTCAGGAAGAACATATTGTTTGTACGACCGAGGCGCTCCAACGCACGCCGGATTTCCGGGGCGAAGATCACCGGAATTGCTATTAGCAGAGCGGGTAAAGAGGCCTCTAATAACCATGTGAACGCCGGGAGGTTGAGCAGGCTGGTGAGTACAGCGATGGTGATGACCAATACGATCATCCCGCGCAGAAGGGCGACGGCCTGTGTCCCACGGACCAGGCGCAGCAGGAAGAAAACTGCCATGGTCACGAGAAGAACATCTACTGCACTCAGTAGGTCGAACCGTTGGAAGAAGAAAGTCAATTCTGAGATGAAATTTGTCACGACGATACTCTTTACTGAGCGGTTAGGACTTAAGCGCCGTCTTTAAGATTGCGCAAGAGATCATGATAGCCCTCAATGTTTGGGGGATCCAGATCGATGATTGTCTGAATTGTCGTAATAGCGTCCTTGGCCTGACCCGCGTCCAATTGGATCTCACCCAGCGCGTCGTATTGGGCGATCGCGTCGGCGGTTCTCCCAGCTGCCCGGTATGCCTCTGCCAGGCGGGAATGGAGCGCCTGTTTCCCGGGATATTCACGAGCAAGATCTTCCAAAAGGGTGAGAGCTTCCAGTGCATGATCCGACTGCACGAGATGGTCCAGCTGGATGTCCAGGGCAACTGCTGCCTGTTCCTCATGCCCAAGCCGCAAGTTCAGATCAATCAGATGGGAACGGGCTTTCTCGTTCTGTGGGTCGATCTCGCAGATTTCTTCAAAGGTTTGCAGCGCCTGACGCAGATCCAATCTCGAGAGATCGATATCCCCCATCATGTCCAGGGTCTTAATTTTCCACTCTCGGCTTACAGGGCCGCGTTGGCTGAGTTTATAGGCATCATCCAGTGTTGAACGTGCGGAGTCGATTTCCGCCATCTGCCGGTAAAGCTCGGCCAGGTCGAGATATTGTTTAAGCGCCTCTTCGGTTCTGTCTTGTTGCGCCAGGAGATCGATAAGCTGCTTCCTCGCGGCGATGTCGATTGGGGAATGACGGATAATGCGGGCGTAGACGTTGGATGCGGCGGAGATTTCGCCGCGGACGCGGTGTGTCTTGGCGATGATTCGCAGTTTGGTCATGCCTCCGGTTGTGTTGCCTTGCCGGATCATAATCTCCGCCATCCGTAAGTGCAGCCCGAGATAGCCGGGAATTAGGTCGAGCGCCAGCATGGCTTCTTCCATGGCGACTTCGTACTTCTTGTTTTTGACCAAGTCGTCGATCCGACCGATGGCTTGCAGAATGCGTTCTGTTCCACCCACTGCGAGCATATCGGCGATCGGCACCAAATCTGCCCCTTCTGACTCGCCTTCGAGCTGGCGGCGCGCCTGACGGAGACGTTCGAGCCACTCCGGACCGCTCAAGAAGCTGAGTGTGTTTTCAACGATCTGCGAGAGCGTCTCATCATCTCCCTCGCTCATTGTAGCCATGATCGTATCGTAGAGCTGATTAAGATCGCCGGACTGGTTCTCATCGACAGAAAGAGTGTCTGCGTAGCGCAGAGCCTGAAGCAGAAAACGGGCCGCTTCTGGAAGGTCGGCACGCATGCGAGCCAGGCGGCCGAGGGCGAGGTTTGCTCCTAGATCGAGATCGGGATGGCCAAGGGACTGGGTTAGGTATTTCGTTGCCCCTTCTTGGTCACCATGGTTCTTGAGCAGAATGCCGAGGTTGTAATAAACTGCAGGATGGTCCAATCCGGCTTTGATCGCGCTCTCGTACTGTTTGATCGCCTGCGTGATATTGTCGTGGGTTTGATAATCAATCGCCTGCCCTAGATAGCGGAGCATCTGCGGCTGGCCGACGCTCTTTCGCTCCTGGCTGATGCGGCTCTTTGTGAGTTCTGACATATCTATCGGAGATGACCCATTTCCGTTCTCGTCACCTGTCTCTTCAAAGATCAATCCCGCAAGGATAGTCAACGCTCGAGCCTGGGCTGTCGTCTCCGGGTCAGCCTGCTGGCTGTCGTCGATTTCCTCAACATCATCGGCTTTCAGGTAATCTTTTACCTGATCCATCCGCAGAGGGGCAGTGGTCCCTCGCGGTTCTGAGGGAGGTGGCAAAGGTTTGCCCTGCTGGAGAAAGCGCAGTGCCCGAGCGGCTTCCTTCTCACCGGGGATCAGGCGTAGCGCGCGCTCAGCGGCATCTTTAGCGAGATCTACCTTCCCGTCTGATTGTAGGATCGAGGCAACTGCGAGATATTCATAGACCGCCTCTCGCTTGCGGCCCAACCGTTCGAAGGTCATGGCCAATTTGGTCCGCGTGTTGAGCTCGCCGGGAACCATCCGGGCGATTTGGGACCAGTTATCGATGGCTTTATCCGCGTCTCGACGCTTGAGGTGCAGCTCAGCCGCGGCGGTTCTCTGGGCGACAGCGCTGTCGATTTGATTCATGAGTTCGAGAATTTCGGATGTTTTTTCTACGGGTACGGGGTCATCCGGGGCTAATTTCGCTGCGTGTTGATAGATTTCGAGTGCTTCTTGGTACTTTTCTGACTCTAAGAGTGCCAGCCCGAGACTCGTCAAAGCCCCAGGATCGTCGGCTTTCAGTGCGAGCGCCTTGCGGTAATACTCGATCGCTCGGTCCCATTGGAGATCCCAAGCTGCGGAGTGCCCAAGGCGCATGGATTCTTCGAAGAGTTCTTGGCGTTCTGTCATGCCCATACTTTTTATTAAAATAGGTTAGAGAGGCGAGTATAGCACAAGTTGAAAGCGGTCGCCGTTCAGGTTGTCAGGCATAAACAGCCTGCTAGAAAGTTTGAAATTTCAGATGATGTGGAAGCAGCCCTGCGCTCATAGCGACTGCATGTCTGCCCAATTCGACCCCGCTTTTGCATCCGTCTCTAATGGCACGACAAGACGATAAGCATTCTGCATGACATCCTGAACGGTGGCGGTGGTTTGCTCTATCTCACCTTCAGGACATTCAAGCACAAGCTCATCATGCACCTGCAGCAGCATGCGGGCTGAGAGGCCGGCGCTCACCAACCGTTCGGGCAGGTTGAGCATCGCCAGTTTGATGATGTCAGCGGCCGTACCCTGGATGGGTGCGTTTATAGCTTCACGGTTCGCCCGGCCGCGGTCCATCTCAGAGACGGAGGCACCGCTCACCAATTGTGGGAAGTACCGTCGCCGGCCTAGAAGGGTGGAGACATAGCCCTTCTCGATGACCTCTTCTCGAATGCTGTCCAAGTAGCTTTTTACTCCCGGGAAGCGTTCAAAGTATGCACTAACGAAGTTTTCAGCTTCAGCCAGGGTGAGATCTGTGGTTCGTGTTAATCCAAAGGGGCTCATACCGTAGATCAAACCGAAATTGACAGCTTTGGCGTGGCGACGCATGGCAGGGGTCACATCCTCGATGCTGGCCCCATAAATCGCCGCCGCCGTCGTTGCGTGGATATCCTGATCATCTTGGAATGCTTCGATCATCGCCTCGTCCTCTGCGATGTGAGCGACGATGCGCAATTCAATCTGTGAGTAGTCCACACTAAGTAGTAACTGACCGTCAGCGGGGATGAATGCGCGGCGAATCTCCCGGCCGAGATCTGTCCGGATTGGGATATTCTGTAGATTGGGGCTGGACGATGCCAGGCGGCCCGTCACGGATCCGGTTTGGTTGTAGGATGTATGCACCCGGTTTGTCTCCGGATTCACCTGTTGGGGGAAAGAATCCGCATACGTCGACTTGAGTTTAGCGATTTCGCGCTGCTTAAGGATTAATTCAATGATGGGGTGAGCTTCTCTCAGTTCATTCAGCACCGCAGCCGCTGTGGAATAATGCCCGGAAGAAGTGCGGCGGGTGCGGCCAGGAGGTTCTAAACCTAGCTCTTCGAATAACACAGTCGAGAGCTGCTGCGTTGAGTTGATGTTGAAACTATGACCGACAATTTCATAGATCTGCTGTTCGAGGGTCTCTAGTTTGGCCGCCATTTTTTTTGAGAGGTCAGCCAGGAAATCGGTGTCCAGCGAGATCCCGGCTAGTTCCATGTCGGCAAGGATGGGGATGAAAGGCATCTCCACCTCTTCGAAGACCGACATCTGGCTCTTCTCTTCTAATTCACCTTTCAACTCAGGCTTCAGGCGGAGGCAAATCTCAGCATCGGCGATAGCGTATGGGGCAACTTCCGAAATGGGAACATCCGCCATCGATTTCTGCCCACGACCGCTGCCGATCAGTTCTTTAATCTCCATCATCTGGGTGCCTAAACGAACCCAGGCTAAATTTTTCAAACCCAGATTGCGAGAGGATGGATCGCAAAGCCACTCGGCGATCATCGTGTCGAACGACAAAGGTTCAACGATCAATCCGTTCCGGGCAAGAATGGTGAAATCATATTTAAGGTTGTGTCCTATCTTTGGAATCTTGGTATCCGTGAAAGACTCGCCCAGCGCCTGGATCACGTCTTCAAGATTAAGCTGCGGACCGCCGGCGTACAGCGGATTGTGTCCAACGGGCAGGTAATAGCCTTCTTCCGGTTTCAACGCCAGGGATATGCCCACAAGGTCTGCGGTTATGGAGTCAGTGCTTGTGGTTTCGGTGTCGAAGGCGATCTGCTTGGCAGTTCGCAGCTCAGCCTTTAAACGGGTGAGGGCCTCAAGTGAATCAACCACAGTGGTCTGGATAAGGCTATCTACCGGTGTGATTGTATTAGAGGTGAACATGTTGAGTTGTCCAGCCTCGACGGGCTCCGTCCCCCCGGGGATTCTGTCTACGAGAGTGCGGAACTCCAATTCACGGAAGAGTTTCAATACCCCATCACGGTTGTATCCAGTAGCACGGCAAGCATCCAGGTTGAATTCAATCGGGACGTCGGTGACGATCTCACCCAACTTGCGGCTGAGATAAGCAATCTCCCGGTTCTCTTCCAGTTTCGACTGAAAACGCTTCGGTATGTCTTCGAGATGTTCGTAGATTCCATCCAGGTCGTCGTATTCTTGCAGGAGTTTGACAGATGTTTTCTCGCCGATTCCGCGCACCCCGGGGATGTTGTCGCTTGAATCTCCCACCATGGCTTTATGATCCACTAGCTGGGATGGTTCCAGGTTATAACGGTCTCTCACTTCCTTGGGCCCGTAATCCAAAGCCTCGGACAGTTTTTTTCCGGCTAAGCGTATGAAGACATTATCGTCAACGAGTTGGAGGAGATCACGATCGCCGGTGAGGATGATGACCTCTACTCCCTCGTTGGATGCCAGGCGAGCGACTGTGCCGAGTACGTCATCCGCTTCGAATCCATCGGCCTCAAGAATCGGGATCCCGAAGGTTTTCACCACTTCACGAATGCGGTCGATCTGCAGGCGCAGATCGTCGGGCATTTTTTCGCGAGTTGCTTTGTACTCCGGGTACAGGTCGTCTCGAAATGTCTTGCCAGTATCGAAAGAAACCGCGAGATATTCTGGTGTTTCAGTCTCAAGCAAGCGGAGCATAACGGACGTGAAGCCATACGTCCCAGCAGTGGGTTCGCCTGATTTTGTGATCCAGAGTGACCCTCCGCCCACGCCTGTCAGCGCGAAGTAGGTTCGATAGGCAAGCGCGTGGCCGTCTATAAGAAAGAGGCGTGGCTTAGAGGGCATAGGGTCTCCGGAAAAGGCTTATTTTAATGATTGTAGCATTATATATCTGCTGCAATAGTTCTATTCAAGTAAGTACCAGCTGGCGCAATAGATAACGCCTGGTGTTGAGCCAGGCGTTAACGTTATGGGTTCTCGGGCTAGACTGTTTCACCGTCGAATATGCGGGAAAAGCCAGAACGCCGCATCATCATCGGGTGAACCATTGGCTGTTACTGCTAGAACGAACTCGACTGATTTTCCGGCCAAGAAACTTAAGTCGACGTCAAGAAATCGAATACTATTATTGTAGGTCTCTGTCCATGAATCGATGTTTTGCAGTGGACCGCCGTCTGCTCGATAATTCAGTTGAAATTTCACGTTACAGTTGGGGCTGTTGTGGAGACAACCGATGATTGTCTTGAATCGGTCTCCTGCCTGGACGTTGAATGCCGGGAATTTGCCCGTAATCACGCCAGTGTTGGCCCATTGGGGAAAAGTGAGTAATGCGGGCTCATTTTCAGTAGTGCCATCTTCCAGTTTTGGCTCGTCAATTTTTACGACGAAACCGTCGTTCGATAATGAACCTGGACATGGGAGCACACCTGCAGCGCTGCGCCACTCGGCCGAGCAGTAATTGGCGATGAAGTCATATACAATCGTATCGCCAACGCCCGGTGTTTTAATCTCAACATAGAAGGCGACGTCCCCAGAACCGCCGACGCCAAACAGCACACCGCCATCTGAACGGAGCTTCCAGTTGCCCTTGAACGTCCCACTTTCATTTGGAGCCGTGAGGTCCACCGAGATATCAACTGTCTGATTGGGAGCAACACTGCCGACAAGCGACTTCGAAGCAGGACCGCCCATGGAATCACCGGAATCGAAGACAAGTGAATAACTGGAATTCCATGTGCAAGACCCGGTATTGCGCAAGCGCCAGGTCTTTGTGAATGCCTCACCCTGAGCGAGTTCGGTCCCGTCTGGGATGGTTACATCGGATACAAAGGCGGCGCGGTTACAGGGTACTTCGGTCGTTGTGGGAATAGGCGTATTCGTGTTCGTTGGCGATGCCGAAAGTTCGGTCGCTGTCGCCGGAGGAGGCGTTAGGGCGATGGTTGGCGGCGGTTCCTGCGTTTCACCAGCAGAATCCGTCAGCCGGGCCTCCACAGTTTGGGCGGCATACGTGGGGAGCGGATCCGGAGTGGAAGCTACCCCGGGAAGATTGCAGGCGATCGCACCGAGGATTAATACTGCGGAAAAGAGTAAAGGGCGTTTCATCAAATACCTTCCTTACGAATCGATCATTCGAATGAAATGAGCTTTCATCGCATATTCCACTTTCTACCCAGCATGCTACAGCGCACTCGCTTTCGGGTCAAGTGGGATCAATCGGCACGAAGTGCGATCGATCCGCTGCAGAGCGAGTGTATACAACTTAATGGCAAAAGAAACAGGGCAGGCAAAGTTTTGGATTGTCTCAGCCGTCCAACACTGGCGCGCCGATCATGCTCCACGGACCAGCCCACTCGATCTTCACCTTGACGAGTTCACCGAGGAGATCCGCTTCGGATTCAAAGAAGACCAGCTTGTTTGTGCGCGTCCTCCCTTTCCAGCGGGCATCACGTTTCTCCTCGACAAGTACCTCCTCCGTGTTTCCAATGAAGTGGGCGTTTATCCGATCTGCGATCTCCGCCTGCAAACCCTCTAGCGCCCGAAATCGGCGCATTTTTTCTTCCGCAGAGATGTCGTCTTGCATACGCCGTGAGGAAACCGTCTGCGGTCGGGGGGAGTATCGAGCCAGATGAGCAACGTCTAGTGCGAGCTCTTCTAAAAGATCGTATGATCTCTGGAATTGTGATTCTGTCTCACCCGGGAATCCAACGATGATGTCTGTGGCGATTGAAACTCCGGGGATGGTCTCCCGGATTTTATGGATGAGGCGACGGTAATCGTCGGAGGTGTAACCGCGGTGCATGCGGTCGAGAATTTCGTCGTCGCCAGATTGAATCGGGACCTCAATGTGTTCGCAGACCTTGGGAAACGAGGCTACAGCTTTAATCAGCTCGTCATTCATCCAATTAGGGTGAGAGGTGAGGAAGCGTATTCGTTTTAACCCATTGATCTCGTGGAGCGCAGAAAACAGATCGACAAGGTCGGGGCTGCCTTCGATGTCCATGCCGTAGCGGTCGACGATCTGACCGAGCAGGGTCACTTCGCGCACCCCTTGTGAGACGAGGGATTCAACTTCTATTGCGATCTCGTTGATCGGGCGACTCCGTTCAACGCCTCGTCGGAAGGGGATGACGCAGTAAGTGCAAGCGTGCGAACAACCATAGACGACAGGTACATAGGCGGAAATTAATCTCCCCTGTTCTCTCTGCGGGAGGAGAAGTTCATCATCCATTATTTCATATCGGCTCTGCGTCTTGGCTTCAACCGTTTCCTTGCCCTCAAGGTTGAGCAGGTGATCTATCAAGGGAATAGGGTCGGAGGGCGGGGAGAAGACATCCACGAAGGGGTATCTCTCACGCATTTGTTGATGACCCATTACACCAACCATGCAACCCATAAGATTGATAACGAGGTTGGGACGGTTCTCCTTCAGGGGGCGCAAGGAGGTAAGCCTGCCGTGGGCTTTGTCCTCAGCGCTTTGCCGCACAACGCAAGTGTTCAACATAATTACGTCGGCTTGATCCGCTTTTGACGTTGGCTGATAACCGAGTCTCTCGAGGGCTGAAGCCACTCGCTGCGAATCAGCGACGTTCATCTGACAGCCAGAAGTCCAGATGTGATATTTCATGGCGAGGATTATAACGTGAGACAGTCCGAATTTGCGCGTATTGTTAGCTAAGCATGACCAGGAAAACTGACAGTTGTTGAGTTCGATTAGGGTTGGAGTATGATAGTAGCGTTTGGATGGTCCCTCCCGGCATCCATAGAATAGAAGGTTTTTGGGCAATGCGAGCTTCCCGATGGAACGGATTCAGATGGATGAGCATGAGGCGATTGTCGATTTCGCTGCTTGTGCTGGTCCTGTGCATCCTCCCAACGAGCTGTCGCCCGTCTCCCGGGAAGATAAGTGATGGGGTTAACCCAAAAGCCACCGCCACGCGATCCACAGAACCGATTTTACCGACCGTAACTGCAGCTGGGCCACAGGCCAACCCGACGGCGCAAGGAGAATGCCAGGAGAAAGCTGGTGAAGTGCGTTCTTTGACTTATCCCGGGGCAGTTTTCCATGAAGACGTGCGGCTGACGGTTTACCTTCCACCATGCTATTCATCCTCAAATGAGCGATACCCCAGCCTCTATCTCTTGCATGGTTACCCACAGGACGAACAACATTGGGAGATGCTGGGGGTGATCGATCTTGTCGAGGAAGGTATCCTCACCGATAAATGGCCGCCAACCCTGCTGGTCTTGCCAAATCAACCAGAACCTCTATTTACAAAGACCGATGGCGGTCCTGGCTCTTATGAGCAGGAGATGATCGAAGGGTTAGTTCCGTTCATTGATGAGACTTTCAGGACACTTGCAGAACCGCAGTCCCGGGCAATTGCGGGGGTCTCGCGCGGGGGCGTATGGGCGCTCGAGATAGGGCTTCGCAACCCGGATGTTTTCAACACGATCGCCGCTCTCAGCCCTTCGTTGCACGTCAACCACCCGCGGGGGCCCTATGATCCCTTTAAAATTGCGGGCGGGGACAACCCTTTGCCAGAGATGATTTTCATTAGTGGAGGCGCAGGCGAACCATTGTTCCTCACGAAGATCGAGTTGTTTGCGCAGCATTTGACAGAAGAAGGTATCAAGCGCACATTTCTGTTCACAGATGGCAACCATACCGATGAGTCTTGGAAGGGCATATTGCCTGAGGTAATCCAATTTGTCATGAAAAGCTGGAGTTAAGGGCTAAAAGGACATTTTAAACCCGGCACTTGGATTTCAGGTACAATGGGGGGCGCTAACCTTTTCAGTACCTCACCCTGCTAAAGGGGAGGAGAGTGAATCATGACCGAGATTGATAGCGAAGCAGCAGACGTAATTGAATCCTATCGAAAGCGGAAAGAGCGATTGGTTCCACTGATCCTTGGTGGGTTGGCAATCGTCCTGCTTGTGGTTGGTATTTTCTTCGTTGTTCTCTGGTTCACGGGGGATTCTCCGCCAGCGTTACCTGGCTTCTTGGCCTCGAAGACGCCGACACCAACCGTGACTCAAACACCGCGCCCGCCAACTGCGACGCCGACTGTCACGCTCACATTAGCGCCGACACTCACACCGACCCCGTCTGGGCCGATTGTATACATCGTCGAACCCGGTGATACGCTAAGCTCGATCGCGGAGAAATTTGGCGTCGAGATAGTCTTGTTGATGGCGCTGAATAACATCACAGATCCTAATCAACTTTTCGTCAATGTACAAATCACCATTCCCGAGTCGGGATCGCTGCTTCCGACAAAAACGCCCCTGCCCGAGGATCTATACCCAGGACAGAAAATTGAATATCAGATTCAATCCGGGGATACGCTGGAAACCATCGCCGCGGAATTCAACAGCACAGCCTTGGCGATCGCTGAACTGAATGAAATTGAAGATCCAAATTCGATTGGCGTTGGGCAGATCATACTTGTGCCAGTGAATATTGCCACACCAACACCAACCTTCACTCCGGTGGTCGGGGAGGCGACGGCGACAACCGGATCCTAAAACGAAATATCAAAAGAAATAGCGTACCGCCCCCGGGAATAGTTACACCGGGGGCGTCTGTATTTCCAGCAACCTTCGTGTTATGCAACAGGGTTACCGACTATTTTGTCTTTTCGGCTTACGAAGTGGATAACGCTTTGTCGATTTCTCCTTGTACGATGGAATCTGTTTCATGATCAGCGGCGATCCGTAAGGAAGATTGTGCTTCGCGGCCTGGGATTTGACCAAGAGCCCAGGCGGCGTGAGCCCGGACGACAGGTTCAGGATCAGAGTGAAGAAGTTTCGCAAGGAAGGGAGTGGCTGACTCATCACGTGCGTTGCCGGCGACGATGATGGCGTTGCGAACCAATCCCTTCCGCCTTGGTCTCTCGAGCGGGCTCCCTTTAAGTGGTTTCCGCCATGCTTCTGGCTTAAGCAAGAGGAAATCGGCGAGGGTCGGTTGTTTCAGGAAGGGGCGCGGTTGAAATACCGGGTCTTCCGTTGGTTTTGCGAATCGTTGATTCCAGGGGCACACCTGCTGGCAGATATCACAACCGAAGAGCCAGCTCCCGATTGCGCCGCGCAGGTCATGGTCGATGGATTGTTTTTCTTCGATCGTTAGATACGAGATGCAGCGTCGGGCATCCAGCGTTCGATCCGGAAGGATGCAGCTGGTTGGACACGCATCAATGCAGCGAGTACACGTCCCACAACGATCGAAAGGAAAAATCGGATCGAGTCGGAGTGGAATATCGAGCAGCAGCTCCGCGAGCAGGAGATATGAGCCGAGTTGAGGGTGGATCAAACAGGTATTCTTGCCTATCCAACCCAGGCCTGCTCTTTGGGCAAGCTCGCGTTCGAGCATAGGGCCAGTGTCTGTATAGACGCGGTGCTTAACCGGTTTGTCCAACCGAACCTCGATTATGTTGACAAGGCTCTCCAGGCGCTCCTTCAAGACGGTGTGGTAATCCTCTCCCAGGGCATAGGCAGAGATTTGAACAGGTGAAGTTGGGGTGCTGGTGGAGGAGTCCTGGGGGAGATACATCGTTCCACATACAAGGATAGATTGGCATTCAGTGAAGATGGTGCGTGGGTCGGCGCGTCGTTGGAGAGCTCGCTCGGATGAGAGGTAGCTCATGCTTCCGTGGTTGCCCTGATCAAGCCAACGCCGGTAGACATCGAAATGTGAAAGGGGATCGGGTGTTGTAATGCCGACAAGCGTGAAACCGAGGCGGCGTGCCTCTTCTTTAATAAACCGCGTCAGCTCGTCTCGTTTATCCATACCGCTTATTCGTGGCTTCTCTGGATCCTTCGTCGCCTAAATTAAACCCCGATTCTATGTCTAGTTCCAAGGTGAGTTGAAAAAAGGAATACGACGGCGTTTGCTATCGTATTCCCATAAGTTAATATTCGCTACTCTACTTGCTTCGATAGATACTCGGAGATTGATTGCGCCGCATGGCGACCTGCGGCTGTAGCGGTGACGACAAGGTCAGGCCCAGTCACTGCATCTCCCCCTGCGAATACGCCTTCTCTTGAAGTCTCCCCAGTCTCCGCGTTGGCAACAATAAGACCCCAGTTGTGGATTTCAAGGTCGGGTGTGGTTTCGCCGATGGAAGTATCTGGCCAGTAGCCCAGAGCGAGCACTACTGTGTCGGCGGGTACTGTGAAGTTAGAGCCTTCGATGGGAATGGGGCGTCGGCGTCCGCTATCGTCGGGTTCGCCGAGCTCGCATTGCAGGCATTCTACGGCTGAAACCTTCCCGTCCATGTCGGCGATGTAGCGAATGGGCTGGGCGAGGAAGCGGTAAATAGCGCCCTCTTCTTTGGCGAGTTCACGGTCTTTCTTGCCGCCGGGCATCTCAGCCTCGGTCCTTCGATAAAGGCAGGTTACCTCATCTGCACCTAGCCTCAATGCGCTGCGTAGACAGTCAGAGGCGGTGTCGCCGCCGCCGATGACGGCAATTTTTTTGCCAATTTCAAGCTTGCCGCGCTTATCTTCCGGGAGTTGATCGGGGTGGACGTTCGCCCTGATCAGGAATTCCGTAGCTAAGTAGACTCCAGGGAGCTCAGCCCCGGGGACATCCATCGTGGCATCGATTCCAGTGCCCACGCTAATGTAAACGGCTTCGTAACCATCCTCGAAGAGGGAATCGATCGTTTGATCTTTTCCGATGCGGGTGTTCAGAATGAACTCCACACCGGCTTCTTTTAGATCATTAACAACCGCCTCGACGACGTCCTTAGCAAGCTTGAAATTCGGGATGCCATATAGGAGTAGTCCGCCGGGTGCAGGTGCAGCCTCGAAGATCGAAACCGAATATCCCTTGGGGATCAGCTGTTCAGCGCAAGCCAGACCCGATGGCCCAGACCCGACAATGGCAACCTTCTTGCCAATGGATTTTCCGACAGGGATTTTCGTCGGCGCATTCTCCCTCTGGTAGCTGGTAACAAAGACTTCAAGGGCACCGGTAATAACCGGCTCACTGCGTTTATCGCGAACGCATGCTCCCTGGCATAAGGCTTCGTGCGGGCAAACGCGCCCACAGACTTCTGGCATCGTACTCGTCTGGCGGTATATTTCGGCCGCGCCGATGAAATCACCGTGTTCAATGAGCCACATCGCCGAGGGGATGTCGTTGTGCAGTGGACACGCTTCAACGCATGGGGCAGGATCCGCACAATGAATGCAGCGTTCGGCTGCTTGCATCGCCTCTTCGGGCGTCATCGTAATAAAGGTAGGCTCAAAATCACGTGTCCGGACTTCGGGGGGGCGCGCCTTAACCTCCACGTAGGGCAGCTTCATTCGCGCTTTTCGATCAATTACTACATCTGAACCTTCAGGACCTGACATAACAGTTCTCCATCTTCAAGACAGTTGTTCAACTCTAAGAATTTTACAGACCAAAGTGGTCTGATATTAGTCGAAAACGTCACTCAAGTCTGTGACGGTTGTCACAAGCTCGGATGGCTTATCAATGTTGCGGTAAAATTCATCTTGCCTTGAAGCACCTTGTCATCCAACGGCGATGTTGAAGATACACTCGGGGTGCTAAGAACCTTTATAATCAGAAGTCTTGGAATCAGATTTGGGCAAGGGGATGCTCGACTCGTTTGTTTCCGGTGTCAGAATATTGTCAGTATATCTTCATAACAGCTTCATATTTAGATATTATCATTCTGCGCATAGTAGAATCCGGAAGTTGACGATGCCCGCATTGTTAATATTTGAATCACGCCAGATTTCCGATTGGTGTATGGAGGGAATGGTTACATGAAGCGTTGGGTAGTTATCTTAATTGTTGTCGGGGTATTGGTCGCCGGGTACTTTGGCGTTCAAGCATACAGCCAATCTCAGGCTCGGCAGAGTATTGAGGATCTTCAAACGGAGATCATCGCCAAAGGTGATTTAACGGCGACCGTCGGCGCGACGGGAAGCGTGCGCTCGAATCAAACTGCCCTGCTTAGTTTCCAAACGAGCGGAACAGTAGATTTCGTCCATCAGAGCCTGGGTGAGCACGTATCTGCGGGAGAAGTGTTGGCTACATTGAAGATGAGTTCACTTTCCTCACAGATCATCTTGGCCGAAGCTGAACTCGTTTCTGCAAAGCGTGCTCTGGATGATTTGCTATATTCCCGGCAGGCCTCCGCCGCGGCGCAGCTGGCGCTGGCGCAGGCGCACGAGACGCTTGAGGATGCAGAGTACGTAGAGTACGTGCGACAGGAAGGATATCGAGCCAGTTCGGACACAATCAAAGCTGCAGAGGCGAATCTTTTGTTAGCGAACGAAGAGGTGGATGTTGCCCAGCAGCGTTACGACCATGCTAGTGGTGATACGGGGAGGGCACTAGCCCTTTCGAATCTTATCTCGGCGAAAAAGAAGCGGGATTCAATCCAAAGGAATTTAAATTGGTACCAGGGTTCCCCAACCGAAGGTGAACAAGCATTGCTCGATGCCGATGTTGCCATCGCCGAGGCGCGTCTGGCTGATGCGCAGCGGGAGTGGGAGCGGGTGAAGGATGGTCCTAGTCCGAACGATATTCGCGCAGCAGAGGCGCGTGTAGCAGCGTCGGAAGCTACGCTGGATATGGCGCGCATCACTGCTCCCTTTGCAGGAAGCATCACCTCGATCGACGTGCTAGCAGGAGATCAAATATCTCCTGGTACACAAGGGTTCCGGATTGATGACCTCTCCCGCCTGTTGGTGGAAGTGGAAATATCTGAGGTGGATATCAACCGCGTCGCCTTAGGGCAGTCTGTAACCTTGAATTTCGACGCTGTGTTGGATCAAGTTTACAACGGAGTTGTCGTGGAAAAGGGCTTGATTGGCACCTCCCTGCAAGGTGTTGTAAGTTTCCCCGTGATTGTTGAAGTAATTGATGCCGATGAAGCCATCAAGCCTGGAATGACAGCGGCAGTGAATATCATCGTTGAGCAGATTGAAAACGTCGTGCTCGTTCCAAATCGTGCTGTGCGTGTTCGGGATGGAGAACGAGTAGTTTACCTGCTCGTGGATAGCGTGATAACACCAACGCCGGTCGTGCTTGGCGCAACGTCCGACCTCTACAGCGAAATCGTAGAAGGGGATGTGAACGTGGGGGATGAGATCATTCTGAATCCACCATCGTTCATTTTTGAGGCGGGAGAACCGCCTGGATTCATGGGTGGAATGGGTGGAATGCGATGAGCGATTGGGTCATCGAGGCTGAGGGTATAACAAAGGTTTACCGCATGGGCGACATCGAAGTTCATGCGCTGAGCGGGGTTGATTTGCGTATTGCTCGCGGCGAGATTGTCTCCATCATGGGACCCTCCGGCTCTGGCAAGACTACGTTGATGAACATTCTGGGCTGCTTGGACCGGCCCACTTCAGGAAGTTACAGTTTGGACGGCAGCCAGGTGGCTGAGTTGAGCGATGATCAGCTGGCGGCAATCCGCAATAAAAAGGTGGGTTTTGTGTTCCAGAGCTTCAACCTTCTCGGGCGCCAGACTGCTTTAACCAATGTCGAGCTGCCAATGCGGTACGCCGGAGTATCGAACGGCCGCCGTAAGCGTGCCATGGAGGCGCTTGAAGCAGTCGGGCTTGGGGATCGAGTCCAGCATCGCCCTAACGAGTTGTCCGGCGGGCAGCAGCAGCGCGTGGCTATCGCCCGCGCGCTGGTCAACAACCCGGCCATGATTATGGCTGATGAACCGACAGGCAACCTGGATTCAAAATCGGGCGTTGAGATTGTGCAGATTCTCCTTGACCTGAATAGGAATATAGGCACGACCCTCATATTCGTCACGCATGATCCGGAGATAGCTGCACATACGAAGCGGGTGATCAGCCTGCTAGACGGATTAATCACGGAAGATCGGATTGTAGAGAAGTAAATCCCCACTGCATCAGCAGAGGCTGATGTCACCGGTAATTCGAAATTAGGTATGCAAATGGATTTGTGGAGAATCGTCTTAGAAGCGCTGGACAGTCTGGCTAGTAACAAAGTGCGCTCGGCGCTAACCGTATTGGGCATTGTGATCGGCGTAGGTGCTGTAATTGCAATGCTTGCCATCGGCGCCGGAGCACAGAATACCATCACTGGATCGATCAGCGGAATTGGGACCAATCTGCTCTTCGTTATGCGTGGAGGCAGTGAAGAAGTCCGCAATCCCCAACCTCTCACACTCGGTGATGCTGAGGCGATGCGCGATCCCTTCGCCGCGCCATCGGTTATTGGTGTGGCTCCAGTTCTTCAAGGCAGCGCGGAGATCACGTTCACAGGAGAGGGTGATATTGTTGCCGCGGTTGGCGTGACCCCTGAACATGAGTCGGTTCGCAACGTCGAAATAGCCGAAGGTGAGTTTATCAACGAAATCCACCTATTGGGTCGTTCAGCAGTGGTGGTGTTAGGACCGGATATCGCCGAAACTCTATTTGGTAGGACGGAGAGCATCGTTGGCGAGTCGGTCCGCATCGAAGGGCAGCCTTTTAGAGTCATCGGTATTACAATCGCGAAAGGTGGGCAGGGGCCAACCAACGAAGACAATCAGATATATATCCCGATGTCCACGGCACAGACTCGACTTTTTCGGCGGTCGGGAAGCGATCATGTGGACATGATTTTAGTACAGGCCCTCAACGCGGATGCCGTCACCACTGCTGAAGAAGAGATATCCGCAATATTGCGCAATCGCCACCGCACGGCCATTGGTGAGGACGATTTCACCACTTTCAGCCAACAGAGCTTTCTGGAAGTGGCGGAAACCATCACAAACGTGTTCACGATCTTCCTCGGCGGCGTTGCCAGTATTTCGCTCCTCGTCGGTGGGATTGGAATCATGAACATCATGCTGGTGTCGGTGACCGAACGCACACGCGAGATCGGCTTGCGGAAAGCTGTAGGCGCTCGAAAACGGGATATCATGCTCCAGTTCCTGGCTGAATCAGCTTTGTTGAGCCTCTTCGGAGGGCTCATCGGCATCGTCCTGGGATGGGCGCTCTCTATGCTCGTAGGCGCCATAGCTGCTGCCTCGAATGCGGATATTAACCCTGTCGTGGGTATTGACGCGGTCCTGCTGGCGACAATCTTCTCCGCAGCAGTGGGCCTCTTCTTCGGTTTGTACCCCGCCAAGCGCGCTGCCGATCTTGAACCGGTAGAGGCGTTGCGTTACGAGTAGAGCTGGAATTTCCCTTCGCCTGACGATGAAAAAGCAGCGGGTCGACCTCAGGGTCGACCCGTTAGGTTTAAGCAAAATGTTACCGGCAGCGTTGGGATGTGCTTTTTTCGGAAGAAGCCCTTAGACCTACCGCAAGAGAGGGCGAGGGGCCCAGTGCTTACAATCCCAGGATTATCTATACCCCCCTGTTTTATCTCCATGGCATCTATGTCAACTGGCGCTTACCCTACAATGCTGTAATCATACTGCCCGCGGACGGGTTTGCCCTCTTCATAGCGGGTTCGGCGGAAGAGGTGTCGCTTCATTCCCGGAGTCTCCACACCGATGACCATATCGGCAGTCATCAAGCCCACGGCCGGACCAAGCTTAAACCCATGGCCACTGAAACCTGCGCAGACGTAGAGCCCGCTCCCTTCAATCATTTCATCGATGATGGGATGCCAATCCGGTGTGATTGCATATAGCGCCGCGAACCCGCCGGCGCTTTCGCTATCTTCGAGTGCGGGGAACCGTTTAACTAAACGCTCACCGGCGTCGGCGATGAAGTCGAAATCGACATTCTCGTTGTAGGCGTCAGGATCGACGATGTAATTCTCTTCTTCGGGATCGATCAAGCCGACCAGTGTTAGATTACCTGTTTCTGGGCGCCAGTACACGGCGTGAACGAAATCCGCAACAATAGGATGAGGGTCTTTATAAGGAGATGGTCGGCGGAAGAATGCAGCCTGCACCCGGCACGAATTAATGGGCAGCTCAACGCCGGCTAAGCGGGCGATCCCGGCACCCCAGGGGCCGCCGCAGTTGATGACCACCGGGGCGTCGAAGCTCTCAAGTGGAGTATCTACTCCGTTCACTTTTCCCCCGGAGAGACGTATTCCTGAAACGAGGGTTTCCTGATAGACACGTGCCCCCTGATCTTTAGCAGCCTGAACATAGCCGTTCAATGTGAGGTTCGGGTCCGCATACCCAGCCTGCGGTTCGTACGCGGCGAGGGTCGTTTCGCCAAGTGCGATGTACGGCCAACGCTTCAGGATTTCATCACGGTTGATGATCTCGGTTTCAATTCCCAGCTTTCGATGGAGGGCGACATTTTCCTGCAGCCCTTTTCCATCGCTCGCGGAGGTCAGGACCAAGAAACCGGCTTGTGTGAAACCACACTCACCGGTCACCGCGTCCGAGAAATTCTGAAAGACGCCCAGGCTGTGATGCGCCATTCGGGCGGTGACTTCATTCGAGTAATGCTGGCGTATGATAGCCGAGGACTTACCGGTTGAGCCGGTACCGACCGTGCTTTTCTCTAGTACAGCGACTTTCAACCCTCGTTTTGAGAGCTCCAATGCAGTGCTGCAGCCCATGATGCCAGCGCCGATGATGATGACGTCGTAGGTTTGACCCATGTTTCTCCTCTCAATTCGTGATGTCTCCTAATCATATATCCAGAAGTGTATAAACGGCAACGACCACCATCAACCCCTCACCAGCGTGGGAACAACCGCAATGTACATTCCAAATATTCGGATTTGCATGGTTGGTTTGAGTTGAGAGCTTGATGTTTGACCCAGGGGGTGCAGGGGACCATTTCATCGTCCACCGCACCCCCTTCCGAATGGCTAGATATGCAATCCACATACGTCCGAGTTCCAAAGCCAGTCTCTGTCCAATCTGCTCCGGATTGCGCTTCATTGGAGGAGAGATGAAATTATTTCTTCAGGTGAGGTTTTAAGAATTTGCCCGTATAGGAAGCGCTATTCATCGAGATCTCTTCCGGTGTGCCCTCGGCGATGATCCGACCACCCCCATCGCCGCCATCAGGGCCTAAATCGATGACCCAATCGGAAACTTTAATGATATCTGGATGGTGTTCGATGATCAGGACCGTGTTGTCCTGATCGACGAGGCGCTGCAGAACCTCGATAAGTTTGTGGACGTCGGCGGCGTGTAAGCCGACGGACGGTTCGTCGAGCACATACAGCGTATGCCCGTTCCCTCTTCGGGAAAGTTCCCGCGATAACTTCACGCGTTGGGCTTCGCCACCGGAGAGAGTCGGCGCGGGTTGGCCGATTTTCAAGTAGCCGAGACCGACATCTTGGAGCGTTTCCAGCCGACGGATCATCTTCGGGAAAGCCGAGAAGAATTCGAACGCTTCGCTAATCGGCATGTCCAGGACGTCGGCGATGGTCTTCTCTTTAAACCTGACCTGCAGGGTTTCACGATTGAAGCGTGCACCCTGGCATATTTCACAGGGGACGTAAACGTCGGGAAGGAATTGCATCTCGATGCGCAGCTGCCCCTGACCCTGGCATGCTTCGCATCTCCCACCGCGGACATTGAAAGAGAAACGCCCGGGCTTATATCCACGAACCTTTGATTCTGGAAGCTCGGCATAAAGCGCGCGGATGTGGTCGAAGAGCCCGGTATACGTTCCGGGGTTGGAGCGCGGCGTACGACCGATGGGACTCTGGTCGATGTTGATCACTTTGACAATGTGTTCGATACCTTCGATTTGGTCGTGCTCTCCCGGTCTGGAGCGCGCCTTTTGGAGTGCTCTGGCCAGGGCTTTATAAAGCACTTCAACCATCAGGCTGGATTTCCCTGACCCAGAAACCCCTGTGATACAAGCGAACACGCCGAGTGGAAAATGAACTGTGATGTCCTTGAGATTGTTTTCGCGGGCGCCGATCACGGTCAGGGTGTTCCCATTCCCCTCTCTGCGAGTTTTTGGAGTTCCTATTTTCAGTTTCCCCGCCAGATAACGACCGGTGATTGAGCGCTTGTTTTTCGTGACTTCCTCAACCGTACCTTCCGCGACCAACCGACCGCCTGCTTCTCCCGCGCCAGGTCCAAGGTCGATGATCCAGTCAGCGGCACGGATGGTCGCTTCATCGTGCTCGACGACCAGAATCGTATTGCCTAGATCGCGCATACCTTCCAGGGTTTTAATAAGCCGCGTGTTATCGCGAGGGTGGAGGCCGATCGATGGCTCATCGAGCACATACAAGACCCCCATTAAACGAGAACCAATCTGGGTTGCGAGGCGGATGCGTTGCGCTTCCCCTCCGGAGAGGCTGCCGGCAGAGCGGTCGAGCGAGAGATATTCCAAGCCCACATCCACCAGAAAGCCTAACCGATCCTCGACCTCTCGTAGAATTCGACTCGCGATCGTCTTCTCACGCTTGTTAAGTGGGCTCTTCCTGCCGCTCAGCCTCCGGATCCAATTCAGCCCTTCTGACACGGGCCAGTGTGTGGTCTCGACGATGTTGTTCCCATCCACCGTGACTGCGAGCGCTTCCATTCGCAAACGTTTCCCGTTGCAGGATGGGCATAGGCGTTCCGACATATATTCCTGGATCTTCCCGCGGACGTAGTCCGATTGGGTCTCCTGGTATCGCCGCTCGAGGTTACCAATCACGCCCTCGTAGGCGGTCCACCATGTGGAGGAGCGACCATCACGGCTTTCATAATGAACCGGGACTTCCTTCCCATCAGTGCCATGTAGGAGGACTTGAAGTTTATCATCAGGCAGATCACCGATGGCGGAATCCAGGTCTATTTCGAAAGCTTTCGCGGTGGCTTCAAGCATCTGCCAGTAGTATCCCTTGTGATCACGGCTCTGTTTGGACCACTCCATTGCCACCAGCGCGCCTTCAGCGATAGAAACAGATTTATCTGGGATAACTCGATCGGGGTCGATTTCGAGTTTATTGCCCAACCCCTGGCACTCTGGACATGCGCCGTGAGGTGTATTGAATGAGAATGTGCGCGGCTCGATCTCAGCTAAAGTTGTGCCATGGTCAGGGCAGGCAAGGTGTTCGGAGAAGGGGATATCGACCGGTGGATCAGAACTCAAGTCGGTGATATAGAGGATACCCTCGCCCCAGCGTAAAGCGGTCTCAATTGAATCTGTTAGTCTGGTCAGGAAGGCGTCTCCATCCTCGGTCGCATCGTGGTGGATGACGAGGCGATCGACGACAGCTTCAATGTCGTGTTTCTTGTAGCGATCGAGTTCAAATTCATCATCAAGCGCTTTGACATCTCCATCAACACGGGTTCTTACGAATCCAGAGCGCCTGAGCTCTTCAAAGATGGCCAGGTGAGTGCCCTTGCGACCACGGATCATCGGCGCAAGGATCATGATACGACTGCCGTCCGTCATTGTTGAGACAGCGTCGACGATTTCCTGGGCAGATTGTTGTTTGACTTCCTTACCGCAGATTGGGCAGTGAGGTAGACCAATGCGGGCGAAGAGCAACCTCAGATAGTCGTACACCTCTGTAACGGTCCCGACAGTCGAGCGCGGATTATGGGAAACACCGCGTTGATCGATCGAGATGGCTGGGGAGAGCCCATCAATGTAGTCAACATCCGGCTTATCGAGCTGCCCCAAGAATTGCCGCGCATAGGCCGACAATGATTCGACATAGCGGCGCTGTCCTTCGGCGAAGATCGTATCGAAAGCAAGCGATGATTTCCCTGACCCGGAAATACCGGAGATGACGACGAGCTTGTCGCGGGGTATCTCGACTGAGATGTTCTTGAGGTTGTGCTCGCGGGCGCCAACGACTGTTATTTTATCTTCCGCCATGTGCTTTTTGACCCAGGTCGGTGTTGGATAGTCGAATCGTTATTATATCAGGCGCTTGAAATTACCCCTTCAATTTGTCGGAAAGAGAATACGAGAGGCGCGATCGGGAAAGGTTATGAGACTGACAAAAACGAGATGTTTGTTATTGCGGTGAGGTCTCAGGGGCTCAAAAGGGGAGGCGGGGATATCTGTGGTGACAAATAGACAGTTCCTTACTTTAGCTGCAAAGGGAGCAAACAGGGGAGAAGGGGTGAATTCAAGCTACTCTGCAGATTCGCCACACCACTGGCAACACTCATTTCCATGAGGGATTAAAGCGTCGCACTTCTTGCAGCGAAGGAGTTCACCTGGCGGCGCTAAGCCGCCTCCCATATCCGCGGCCATGCGGATAACGTCGTATGGGCTCATCGCCGCGGGAGTGCCGCCTCGACCAACAAGAGCACCCCCGAGATGCATACCTTTTTCGTCTTCATGGATGACGTATCCTTGGTCGCGTAGGGCGTTAGCGAGGTCGTCGCTCAGCTTAGGCCCCAGACTCGGTCCGGTGGGAAGTTCATTACCTGAAAGGAGGCGCCGGGCTTCCTCGGGAAGCTCGTCCATCATCCAACCTGGAAGAGGGTCATCTTTCGTTCTTTGCTCCTCTGCGAGGATTTTTCTAAATCGGCTGGAGGAGTCATCTTTCGAAGCTGGAGAGGGATGCAGGTTAGCCCCAAAGGATTTAAGCCCGGGCTCACGCTCTTTTGAACACTGCAGGCAGACAGGGACGTCATGTGAGCCGTTCAGCGCGGTTAACAGCTGCATAGGCTCGCCGCATACTGGGCAAGGAGCGGTTTCGCCAGGGGGATAGTGTGGTGAGGACATTATGATCCAGGGTCAGGCGATCGAGTCAGCCGAGGTCTCTGGGTGGAGCTGTCCGGTCCTTGATCTTGGAGAGCTTGCCGAGCGTGTGAGCCTCATTCGCTTCAAAGAATCGTTCGGCATATTCCGGGTTGCGCCACTCGAAGGCTGTCTCGAGCCCCTGTGTTTCCTTGGGCACAAGTAGTGTGGAGCGTACGTACGATGCGCTGGCCGGTGGTGGGTGTTTTCCAACACGACCCAGCAGGAAAAGGGCTGGTAAGGTGTAACCAACGATGAATAGAATGGCAAGGATGAGAATATCAAAGAACTGTAATTCGGCTGGCTTGATGATTCCGAGTGCGAGTGCGCCGACGACCAGCAGCATCCCGCCGATTGCAGATAGCAGATGGGCCTGTAGTCTTGCCTCTTTAGCCTCATCACTGAGTTGGCTAGCGCGCTTACGGCATTCGGCGCAAAGCGGGATTTTGAAGTTCGTAGTTTTTCGGTGAGTAATGTTCTGGCCATCGGGCAGTGATCCCACAACGGTGAGGTGACCTTTGACCGGGGTCCGACCGCAGTGGGCGCAATCGCCGCCCGGGAAGACAGCTTTCTCGCCACGGAGTACAACCCGATAACGATGACCCCGCGGCGGATCTGTATCCAGGAGAGCAACTTCCTCTTCTATGACCGCTGCGGCAATAGCCACATCAATCTCTTGAGAAGGTGCTTCCGGCTCGCTCGGCATTTTCTCGATCGGTTCCAGGTCCGTTGGCGGTATCTGGGAAAGCGACTCGATTCTTGATGCGAAGGATTCCGGTTCCACAGCGCTCTCGACTGCCTCTGCATCAGCAAGCGGTGGGAAGATTGGCTGAGATTCGAGTGGAACCTCGGAGATGTGCAGATCTGGGATGGGCTCGGATTCCAGCGGAACGCCGGCGGATTGGCGAAGATTCGAGAGAAAATCTTGTTCAGGCTCCTCGGGTGCGGGCAGGTTGTCGAGGGGTGTCTCAATTTCCTGGGCGAACCCCTCGAGCGAGGGCTCGACGCTATCGTCTGCGGGTTGGGCCCAGTCCGGGAGTGGGATTTCATCCGCTTCAGGGACTTCTTGTTTGATGGGTTGGTCCCAGGCATCGCCGGGTTCACTGAAGCTTTCTTCGCTTTGAGCATCTGCGATCTCTGGCAGCGCCTGATCATCCGCGTGTTCAAGTCCGATTTCGCCCAAGATTCCCGCGCTGATGGGCAAATCTCCTTCTTCTGGCAGGGATGGCTCCAAATCGGCTTCTGCATCTGGGGTGATCGACCGGAAATAAGAGGCGAGATCATCCGTTTCTTCGGAGATGGGATCCTCTGAATCCCCCTCAAAATCGCTTACGCCGGGAATCGCAGCTGCTTCTAAACCAAGATCTAGCTCTCCGAGTCGTTCTTCGAGGAGGTCAACAGATTCGGGTTCTTCCGGAAGTTCGGCCGCTGTCTCCGAAATGGGCGCTTCAGGGCTTTCGATTTCGGTTTCGAGCGGGGTGATTTCTTCTAGTTGAGGTTCAGCGTAGGTTGGGGTTTCCTGTTCAGGCGCGATCCGCTCCTCGCGTGCTCTGTTATCGACCGCCTCCAGCCAAACCCACTGTTTGAGTGCGAACCGCTCCGTCAATGGGTAGCCTTCGCTGATTTGACCATAAAAGACACGTTCTCCACCGTCTTCGGAGAGAAATGCGGATTTACAACTCTCACAACCGACGTAATCGGGCAGGTTCTCCATGTGAACGAGATGCAGCGCATCTGCGCCGCATATCGCGCAAAGGAGGCCATCGATAAGACCATCATCGAGCGTGGATTTTGGAGTCGAAGCCATTC
This sequence comes from Anaerolineales bacterium, assembly GCA_004376465.1. GTDB lineage: Bacteria > Chloroflexota > Anaerolineae > Anaerolineales > E44-bin32 > E44-bin32. Next base: position 31,214 of record SOJU01000008.1, read on the forward strand.
CCCTTCCTCAATAAACGAGAGGTGCATCGAATCTAACATATCGATCGGCGGATAGCAACCAAGCTCTGGTCCCAGAATCTCTTAATGGTGATGCGGGGACCAGTTTATATCTATTGATGTGCAAGATTTGTTCTCGCTCTTATTGGAGGAGGATGTGAGCGGGGACTTCTTCAACTGCGTGCGTTGTCATCCGACGAGTAACAAGGAGAGGTTAGACGAGGATGATTGAGGTTGAAGTGGACCGCTAGCCACCGACTTTCGGAAACCAAGTTCAATTTCTCAGTCTGGCCTTGTTTCTGTTCACTCGTTTGGTAGGCCGCCCAATCCTCTGAGCCGTTCAACGTAGATTCCAGGATGTCCCCACCACCGCCGTATCACTAGTTGGAGGGTTGGTCATGGATCGCCTCTTTTTTTGTCGTCGTCCCTCTGACAGCAGTCGGCTAGGGAGGACGCCGACGACACCAAACACAAAATTGGTTACAATATTCCATGTCCTCAACGGGGTGATTTTACTGCTGCTGATGTTTGCCATATGATGATGGTTCTCGCCATGCATGGAGCTTAATGATGACAAGCACAAATGAACATACAGACGTATCGGGAGAGGTAGAAGCACAATTCCGAGCGATCCGCAAAACGATCGGCGAGCAGTGGAGCGAGATCCTGTCGGCCACTTTGCTTGCCGTGGTGGCCATCGGCACAGCCTGGAGCGGTTATCAATCCGCGCAGTGGGGGGGCATCCAGTCGATTAAGTTCAGCAGGGCTTCCTCCCTGCGGGTCGAATCGACGCGCGCTTCCACGCTTGGGGGTCAGTTGGTCACGATTGACGTGATCCTCTTCGAGGGTTGGGTGGATGCATACGTCGCGAAGAATGAGGATTTGATGCACTTCTATGAAGGTCGTTTCCGAGACGAGTTCAACCCAGCCTTCGAGGCCTGGGTTGCAACCGATCCGGTCAACAACCCGGATGCACCCTCTCAACCCTTCCTCATGGAGGAGTATCAGGTCGCCTCGATGCAGGAGGCGGAACAATTGGAAGAAGAGGCGAGCGCTTTGTTCGACGAGGGAGAGCAGGCGAACCAGACGAGCGATGATTATGCCTTCAGCACGGTGCTGCTGGCGACCGTGCTCTTCTTCGCCGGCATCGCCACTCGCTTCGAATGGCAGCCAATCCGCTGGGTGCTGCTCGCCATCGGCATCGGATTGCTGATTTTTGGGGTGTACAATTTACTGTCGCTGCCGATTGCATGATTCCTGGGTAAAGGCGATTTCTTACTAGGTCAGAGTTCCTAAAACCACAACTTGGCCATTCAAGGAGGAAACCATGGCATTCAATCTTCGTAACCGGAATTTCCTAAAACTCCTGGATTTCACACCTGAGGAGATCAAATTTCTACTCAAGTTATCTGCAGATCTAAAAGCTGCCAAATATGGCGGCTACGAGCAGCAGACCCTAACGGGTAAGAACATCGCCCTAATATTCGAAAAAGCCTCAACAAGGACACGCACTGCATTCGAAGTCGCGGCGTTTGATCAGAGAGCTAATGTGACTTACCTGGGCCCTAGTGGTTCCCACATTGGTCACAAGGAAACCATGAAAGACACCGCCCGTGTTTTAGGACGCTCTTACGACGGGATCGAATACCGAGGATTCGGCCAGGAAATTGTTGAGACTCTTGCGGAGTACGCCGGTGTGCCGGTGTGGAACGGATTGACGAATGAGTTCCACCCTACACAGATCCTGGCAGATGTGCTGACGATGACCGAGCACAGCTACAAAGACCTGCCGGATATTGCCTACTGCTACATGGGTGACGCGCGTAACAATATAGGCAACTCACTCTTAGTTGGCGGTGTGAAATTGGGCATGGATGTGCGCTTGTGTGCTCCGAAGGCGAACTGGCCTGAAGAGAGACTGGTCAAAACGTGTAAAGCGATAGCCAAGGAGACCGGCGCTCGATTAACTATCACCGATGATGTGGCCAAAGGCGTGAAAGGCGCCGATTTCCTCTACACCGATGTCTGGGTCTCCATGGGTGAGCCTGAAGAAGTCTGGGCAGAGCGCGTTAAGCTCATGCAGCCCTACCAAGTGAATGCGGAGGCCATGGAGTTAACCGGCAATCCATATGTGAAATTCATGCATTGCCTGCCAGCGTTTCACAATACAGAGACTAAAATTGGCAAGAAGATGAACGAAAAACTGGGTCTCGAGAGCATGGAAGTGACCGAGGATGTATTTGAATCGGCCGCCTCAATCGTATTTGATGAAGCAGAAAACCGCATGCATACGATCAAGGCCATCATGGTGGCGACACTGGGGGACTGATTCGTCATGAAGTCCTGCCAGGCGAACATTTTTAAATCCGGTTTTTTCTTATTGAACACATACAACCTAGAGGTAATCCATGAAAACTGTTGGAAACAAACCGAGTACGCTCCACTCCATATTGCGTGTGCTCGTCATCTGGGCAATTTCAACTGTCGCCCTTATAATCATGGGCTTTCTCCTCGATGGTGTCCAGATAGAGAGCCCTGGCGTGGCGATTGTGGCGGCGGCGGTTATCGGCCTTCTCAATGCGCTGCTGTGGCCTTTGCTGAGCTTTGTTTTGGTCCCGTTTGCCGTCGTGACATTGGGTTTTGCCGCGCTGCTTATGAATGGCCTCGTCGTGTGGTTTGCCGCGCAATTGGTGGGTGGGTTCAGCATCGATGGCTACTGGACGGCGTTCTGGCTGGCACTGGGCATGTCGGCGATTAACATCATCGTTAGCACCTTGCTCACAATTGACGACGACAGCTCCTATTACCGCAGCCTGGTGAAGCGGCGTATGAAGCGCACAGCCAAGCCCGAAGTCACAGACGTACCTGGTGTCTTATTCCTGGAGATCGATGGTCTGGCGCGACCCATCCTGGAGAAAGCCCTTGCGGAGGGTCACGTGCCCACGTTGCAGCGCTGGCTGGAAAGTGGAAGCCACACGTTGTCGAGCTGGGAGACGGATACCTCTTCGCAGACCTCCGCTAGCCAGGCAGGGATCCTGCATGGGGATAACAGCAACATCCCCGCTTTCCGCTGGTATGACAAGGAAACCGGCGAGGTCGTCGCATCGAGCAACCCTAGTCTATTGCCCGGAATTGAAAAATCTCACTCGGATGGGAACGGATTGCTCTCTGATGATGGCGCCAGCCGCGGGAACCTGTTCTCCGGGGATGCAGAATACGTCATGGCTACCGCAAGCGCGATAACGGACAAGACCAAGTTTCACACCTCCGAATTCCAGGCGTATTTCACCAATCCCTATAACGCTTCCCGGACACTGCTGCTCTTCTTGTGGGATGTCATTCTTGAGTGGCGCCAGTTCCGGGCAGCGCGAAAGAACAACGTCCAGCCCATCCTCGACAAGAGTCATCGCGGCGGGCTCTATCCCTTCATCCGCGCGGCGATGACGATCCTGATGCGCGAGCTGAATATCTATACACTCATCGGCGATGTGTTTGCCGGACGGAAATCAGCCTACGCCACGTTTGTGGGGTACGACGAGATCGCACACCACTCCGGAATTCTCGATCCAGGGGCGTTCGATACCTTATTCAAGCTCGATCGGCAGTTCGGCCGTTTGGAAACTGCTATTCGAGATGCACCGCGCCCCTATCATCTCGTGATCCTCTCCGATCACGGTCAAACCGGTGGGGCAACATTTAAACAACGTTACGACATGTCGCTTGAGGAGTTCGTGCAGCAGCTCATGCACGAGGGCATCGAAGTTGGCAGCTTTGAGACCGCTGGAGAAGCCTATGGCCATCTGAGCGTGGTCATGACGGACACGATTCATAACGAAACCACGGGGGCCTCAAAAGTCATGGGAAGGGCGCTCAAGGATCAGACTGTGGATGGGCAAGTGCACATTGGCCCGGAGGCAGAACAGGCTCTCGAGCGCGCACAGAAGGAAGATGAGGAGGAGAAACCTCATGTAATCGCGCTGGCCTCGGGCAACCTGGGCCTGATCGCTTTTACGGAGTGGGACCATCGAATGACTTTGGAGCAAATCGAAGAGTCATTCCCGGATGTGATCCCCGGTTTGCGAGCACACGAAGGCATCGGTTTCATCATGGTGCGTTCTAAGAAAAATGGGCCTGTCGTGATGGGCGCAAACGGCGTTTATTATCTGGACGACGATCGGGTTGAAGGTGAAAACCCACTGGCCCCCTTCGGTTCGAACGCGCCGGCCCACTTGAGGCGCACCGACAGTTTCCCGAATTGCCCCGACATTCTCGTCAACAGCTTTTACGATCCCGAGACAAATGAGGGCGCAGCGTTTGAGGAGTTGATCGGGTTCCACGGCGGCCTGGGCGGCACGCAGACACACCCCTTCCTGCTGCACCCATCAGAAATGCCTGTCGATGGGGAGTTGATCGGTGCGGCGAGTGTATATCACGTCTGTAAAAGCTGGTTGAATCAACTTCATAATGGTGGAGATACCGATTCAGAGGAGGTACAGATCGAAGGATAGATCATGCCTATCCGAACCTAAGTATCCGGCCGCAGGCAGCTTGAGCTCACAAATTTCATCTGGGTGATCCTGGGCATCATCTTCCTGACCTGGATCACGCTCATGCACGCCCTCGTTTTTCCGGGTGGGATCATCGGATTTGACAGGATTTGGATGGGTTTGACGCGGTTGAATCGAGCCTCGGATGGGTCGCAAAATCTCCTCATCTCAGGCGCGCGAGGAAAATGAGTCGTTCAGATTTGAATTAATGATATTTGCCCTAGTTGACATGCCCCTTCGTGCTGTGCTACATTCGACCTACGATGAAACACAGACTGGGGGACTTGATGAGAGACAACCAAAGGTGACCTAAAAAGCGGCTACGTCAGCCGCTTTCTTTGTTCCAAGAAACGCCATTGCGCGGGAAGTTGGATTTTCAACAAAGAAGGATTTCAATATGGATGGCAAGCCGACACCGACACCGGAAACAACCCCGAGCTGGGCCGCAGGATTCCGCCGGAGAATCCCATTCTACATCATCCTGGCGGTGCTTCTCGCTGCGCTGGCGGGGATTCTCACCTTCTTTTTCCTCAATCGCCTGCAGGCGAACGCTCTCCCTACTGCGCGCGCCCTGGTGGCGCAGCAAGACCTGCGGCCAGGCACGGAAATCACCGTGGAGATGGTCGAGACCCGCCCCGTGCCGGAAGGACTTCTGCCGGAAGGGCATCTGACAGATGCCGCACAAGCGATAGGGCGGATGTTGATCGCGCCGGTAAAGGCAAATGAAGTGCTTCTCAACTCCGATTTCTCCGGTGAGAGAGGTTCGGGACTGTCGGCGCGCCTGCCTGATGGACGCTGGGCGATCGTGATCCCGGCAGGTTGGTTCGCAAGCCCGGTTCCACAGGTGATCACGGGTGACCACATCGATCTCCTCGCCTATCTCGCCGGTCAACCAGTTGAGGAAGCGGGTCTGATCGTCTCATCGGTGGAGATCCTGGGCTTTGACGGTGCAAGCGATCATCCGGATCAATTGACGCTGGCCGTATCTATTGAGGAGGCGGTCGCCATTCTATACGCTCGTGCGAACGGTTTCTCCCTGTTGATCCTGCTCCAACCCGAGGGAGGTTCGTAGCGTGACGGTCATCGGGATCCTCTCGGCGAAGGGCGGCGTGGGTGCATCGCTGGTGGCGACGAATCTCGGGTGCGACCTCGCCGGCTATGGTCAAACGCTGCTCCTCGATCTCAACCCGGGATCCGGCGCTGACGACCTTCTATTGAATCTCTCGCCGCAGCGATCCTGGGCGGATCTGCTGCCGGTCGTAGAGGAGATCAGCCCAAAGCATCTGCAGCTCATCATTGCCCAGCATCCAACAGGTTTGAACTTCATGCGAGCTCCTGAAGTGTGGCTCAACGATGTCGATTGGCTGGCGGCTGTCCAACTGCTCGGTTTTCTCGCAGACGAGAACGAGTGGCTCTTGCTCGATATGCCCACCGGGATGCCTGCGGTTACGCAGAACGTCTTTTCAACCATGGATATTGCGCTGGTTGTGACCACGGCCGATCCGCCGGCTTTGCGCGCCGCTGGACGTCTGATTAAATCCCTGCCGCCTGACTTGCGGGATCAGAGCGGTCTGGTGGTCAATCAAATCACGCGGCGGCATCCCGCCAACCCAGCGGAGATCGCCGGGTCATTGGGAATTCCGCTGCTGGCGGCGCTCCAGCCGGATCCGCGCGCCGTTGGATACCAGGTGAGTTTTGGAAACCCCTGCGTCAGCGACCAGCGCAGCAGTTTCGGGCGCGGAGTTGTTTTGCTGGCCGCGAGATTGCGGAACGCGGTAGCGGGGCGCAAGGAATTGGGTCACGCTCCAGCGATAAAAAACGCGTCGATAGAGAGCTAGCCGCCAAGGACCGTCTATGGCAAAGAAGAAGCCATCAACTCAATCCATTGATCTGCTCGATCTTGAAGATCGCATCCATCGGCTGCTCTCGGATGACCTCGAAGCCGAGATGGAAGCCGGTGATCTGGATGGTGTGCCCGACCGGGATGCGTTGATCGTGCGAACACGCCGTGTGTTGGAAGGTGAGTCGTTGATTCTCACCAAGGACCAAACTGAGAAACTCATTCGCGGCGTCGTCGACCGCATCGTTGGATTAGGACCACTCGAGCCGCTGTTGGAGGACCCCGCCATCACGGAGATTATGGTCAACGACATCCAGAATGTTTTCATCGAACGCGAGGGAAGGATCGAGCGGGTGGACGTGGCTTTTCGCGATGATGCTCATCTGCGGCACGTAATCGACCGCATCGTTGCGCCCATCGGCAGGCGGATTGATGAGAGCAGCCCGCTGGTCGATGCCAGATTGCCAGACGGCTCGCGTGTAAACGTCATCATCCCACCCCTGGCAATCGGAGGACCGGCGTTAACGATCCGAAAGTTTGCCCGCGATCCGTTCACGCTGGAGAAACTGACCTCGCTTGGCACAATCAACGCGGAGATCGCGGAATTCCTGCGTAAGTGTGTGATCGATCGTGTGAGCGTCATCATTTCTGGCGGTACGGGTTCGGGGAAAACCTCGACGTTAAACGCGCTTAGCCTTTGCATCCCGGAGGGGGAGCGCATCATCACGATCGAGGATGCTGCCGAGCTGCAGCTTAAGCACCCGGATCTGGTGTCGCTCGAATCTCGACCGCCGAACATCGAGGGGAAAGGGGAGATCCCCATTCGCACGCTCGTACGCAACGCGCTGCGCATGCGGCCGGACAGGATCATCATCGGGGAGGTTCGAGGCGGTGAAGCCTTCGACATGCTTCAGGCGATGAACACCGGGCATCGCGGTTCCTTGACTACGCTGCATGCCAACTCTCCCGCCGATGCCATGATTCGCTTGGAGTCGATGGTTTTGATAGCGGGCTTCGATATGCCGGTAACGGCCATACGCAGGATGATCTCCGGAGCGGTCGAAATCGTCCTTCAGCAGGATCGTCTGGCTGATGGTCGTAGGGTGGTCACAGCCATCACTGAACTCTCGGCGAAAGAGGGTGAAGCGCTCAAGCTTGTCCCGCTCTTTCGATATGATCTGAAGAAAGGGGCGCACAAGGAGCGCACAACCCCGAAACGGTAACTATTCGCAGTACGAGACTTCAAGGGGAGAGTCCGCCACGTTTGAGAATATTCGAAGCCGAATCTTAAACCGTACTACACTGATTGGCGCCGCGCTCATCGCGCTCTTTGTGCTGATCGTCTGGCTGTTCCGCCGCCAATTGCAGTCAGCTTCATGGGCGCATCCAGCCTTTTTCCCGGCGATCGCCCTCGCATCTGCGACTCTGGTGGTCGTCTTGTCGCTGATCCTGTGGGTGGAAGCTGGCACGATGCGCAGGGCCTGGAAGGCGCGCACGGCTGATGTTTCTCAACTGCCCGCCTTAGAGCCGGAACCCATTATCTTATGGCTGCTGCGCAGGATTCCAGACCCTCTGGAGTGGCTGGCGAAACCCATATGGAGGACAACGTGGGGGTTAGCGCTGTTCGAGGAATGGCAGGACGCCGAACTGGGCGGTAAACCCTCGCGCTACTTGGTGCTCCTCATCGCCGCGGCAATGGCGGGTGGTTTCATCGGCCATCGCATTGGGGGTGTATTGCTTGGGTTCGCACTGGCTTTCATCCTGCCGATTTTGCCGAGGACATTGATTCGCAATCGGGCGCAAACTTATCGCCGCCGGTTCGGAGAGCAGCTCCCGCAGGCGCTTGACTCGTTCGCCTCCGGCCTTTCGGCTGGTCTGTCCTTCGAACAGGCAATTCGCTTCGCAGAGGAAGATTTGCCTTCGCCGATCCGAGAGGCTTTTGCGAAACTCTCAAGACGAATTTCCCTGGGACACCCGATTGATGAAGCCCTGCGCAAGCTTCTTTCAGAGCACCCCGATGAATCTCTGGCGCTGGCATTGGATGGCTTGATCCTGCAGCGGCAGTTCGGTGGAGATATGGTCCGTATGCTGGAAGAGTCCGCCGATCTACTGCGCGGCCGCGTGGAGCTTGAACGCGAAGTGCGAGCGGTCACCACACAGGGAAGACTCACGGGCACAGTTATCGCCGCGTTGGTTCCCGTATCCGCGGGCATTCTTCTGGCTTTTAACCCCCGTTATATCGACGTGCTCTTCGATACGCTCATCGGGCAGTTGCTTGTCGTGGTCGCATTCGTTTTGCAGCTTGTTGGCTGGGCGATCATCTCACGCATGGTCCGGATCCGTTATTGAACATGGACATATTACTTCTCTCTCTTGTGATCTCCACACTTGCCGGCCTGGTTGTGCTCATCGTTGTCTTTATTGCGTTTATGGGGGTGCAGGTTCGGGTGGGATCGCCCGGCGCAGGCAAGCAGATCAGTTTAGCAGATCGCATTAAACCCATACTGGGGGTCGTCCCTCTGCCTGAAGCTTTATTTCGGGGTTGGCTCTCTAAAAACGGGGAGTCGCGATTGATGCATTCAGGGATGCCGTGGTCCGCCCGCGATTTTGCCGCACTCCGATGGCTTCTCCTGCTGGGATCCATTGCGTTCGGCGTACTTCTTGGCATCTGGCGAGGGTGGGATCTGTTCGGGTGGTTTCTCGCCATTGCATGGATGGTCGCAGGTTTTTACGGGCCTCAAATGTGGCTCGACTGGCGGGTCGAACGGCGCCAGATGGATATCGATAACGAACTGCCTTACTTCATGGATCGATTGACTCTGGGAATGGAAGCGGGGCTCGGATTTGAAACCGCACTGCGCAGGGTTGCGGAGAGATATCCAGGATTGCTCGGGGATGAACTCCGCCGCATGGTCCGGCAGCTAGACCGCGGCCATCCGCGCGGGCAGGCTCTAGAAGAACTCAGTGAGAGGAATCCATCCCCGGATTTAGGCGCTTTCGTTGCCGCGGTGAGGCAAACCGACCGTTTGGGCACCTCGCTGGCTCGAATCTTACGGGTTCAAACTGAACTGCTGCGATCCAGACGCAGGCGCAGGGCGGAGGAGGCCAGCCGCAGGCTGCCGATCCTGATCGTCTTCCCGTTGGTTTTCTTCTTCCTTCCCGCGCTGTTGATCGTCTACCTGGCGCCGCCGATCCTGCATCTATTCCTGGGGCGTTGATTGTGGAAGTAAATAGCTTCACACTGGAAGACATAGTACCAAGGAAAATTTGCTTCGATGTATGAGAACGGATGGGGCTGCAACCTGCGTCGATCAATTGGAATCATGTTGATACATCAGAAGCCGGAACGTCAAAAGGTTTGCCAGGGTCAGGCGATCGTGGAGTTCGCTGTCGTCTTGCCAATCCTGCTGCTGTTGATGCTGGGGCTGATCAACCTGGGTGTGCTGATCAACGCCCAGATCATCCTCACGCAAGCAGCCTGGGAAGGCGCGCGCGCCGGGACCACGCTGAATCCAAACTTGGGGGAGGGGGATGCTGAGATAACAGGCACCGTGCAGGCCTCCTTGATTGGGTTGAGCGACCCCACTTCCGTGACCGTAAACATAAGTCCAGATGAGGTGACGCGCGCCGCCATGTCGTGGCCAAAACCGCGGGGTGAGCCGCTTACGGTTCGGATTGCCTATCCCATGAATCTAGCCTTGCCGCTGCCTATCACCATAACGCTTGGTGCGGAAGCAACGAGCCGCATCGAGTATTCTAATTAGCCATGAGACGTAAGGGACAGATCCTGATTGTTGTTGCT
>SOJU01000269.1 GCA_004376465.1 Anaerolineales bacterium
GATCGCTACAGAATACTTGTCGTTGAAGGGCGATTGGGGGGCGGATATGAACTCGGTGTAGAACACGCCATCAGCCTGGCGGCGGAAATCGCCAGGAGAACGACGAACTCGATCGAGCTGATGATTGTGGGACAGGTGCCACCAGCGGTCCGGGAGTGGGTGGAAAGAACGGCGGAGATTCCCATTCTTTGGCCGGGATTGGTCCAACCGAAGCAGATCCCCACGGTGGATCGTTCTGCGCATCTGCTCTTCGCGGCCGACATCCATCCGGCTTGCCCAAATGCCGTGATCGAGGCCTTGGGCTGCGGTTTGCCTGTCGCCGCCTTCGACACCGGTGCACTGAAGGAGTTGGTGGGTGCCGAGGCGGGGGCCATTGTCCCCTATGGCGGAGAGTCCTGGCAGCTTGACCCCCCGGATTTTGCATCCCTGGCCCAGGCGGCGGTGAGTGTGCTTGAGGACCAGGAGCGTTATCGGGCGGGCGCCCGATCCTATGCAAAGGCGCATCTTGATTTGGACAAGATGGTCGATGGGTACTTGGAGGCGTTTGGGTGGATGTAACAACGTACTTCGTGGGCTTATATGTAATGAATGGGTGACAACTCAGGTATGTAATTCTGAGCGACTCCTTCGGCTCTGCTCAGGACAGGCTCCGGGAGCGAAGAATCTCGGTTATGTCTATGAGATCAATAGGATTGGGGGAAATTATTCGTCGTTGAGTTTATCCTGCGAAGTCCCCGACCGAAGGGAGTTGGGAACCTGTCGAAACACTCATCATAATGACAATGTCGCGTAAAGGACTTGAGAAGTACCTTGAATTGAAGATCTTCGAAAACACAGCCGCGTTCAAGGATAGCGAAGAGAATCGCTGAGCAATGAGTAAACTTATTTTCAAAGGGAAACTAGCGCTACAGCAGAGAGTGCTGCCGGCGTATCGCCAACCATTCTTCGATTGCTTGGCGGGCGCATGCGAGGGAGGCTTGAGCGTCTTCACTGGTGAGCCTCGCCCGGAGGAATCCATTCAAACTGCGGGTGATCTCGCCGTCGCCCAATGGGAAAAAGGTGACAATGTCCACCTATTACGAGGCTCGCTATATCTTTGCTATCAACGCGGTTTGAAACGCTGGCTTCAGAAAATCAATCCAGATGCCCTTATCATGGAGGCGAATCCCCGCTATCTCTCGAACCGTCGGGCGGTAGATTGGATGCATTCCAACGACCGGCCAGTCGTGGGTTGGGGGCTAGGTGCGCCGGCGGTGGAGGGGCGCAGCGCCGGTTATCGACAGGGCTATAGGAAAAGATTTCTGGACGGATTCGACGCGCTTATTGCCTACAGCACAAAGGGGGCAGATGAATATGCCGAGCTCGGATATCGGTCCGAGCGCATATTCGTTGCGCCCAACGCCGTTGTCCCGCCGCCGAGGACCGCGATAAAGCACGAACCCGCAAAGAAACGCCCAGGGCGGGTGCTGTTCGTCGGGCGGCTTCAGCGTAGAAAGCGTGTCGATTTGCTGCTGCAGGCGTGCGCCAGGTTGGAATCACCGCCGGAAATGATTATTGTGGGGGATGGTCCGGCGCGCGAGGAATTTGAAGAAATTGCCCGCCAGGTTTACCCAAGCGCTCAATTCGTTGGACCCAAGTTCGGTTCGGATCTAGAGCAGTATTTTGCGTATGCAGACATCTTCGTTCTCCCCGGGACGGGGGGATTGGCAGTACAAGAGGCGATGGCGGCAGCGCTGCCGGTCATCGTTGCTGAAGGAGATGGAACGCAGAGAGACCTGGTCTCTGGGGGAAATGGTTGGTTGATCCAACCTGGCGATCTGGATGGGTTGACCGCAGCTCTACATGAAGCTTTGCGCCATCCGCGCCGGTTGGTTAAGATGGGAGAGAAATCCTTCAACATGGCCGTAGAGCAATTCAACATCGAGCGGATGACTGAGGTCTTTGTCTCGGTGCTGCATACGGTGATGGAGGGATAGGGGATGAGATTGGCATTCATCGCCGATGGGCGAAGCCCGATTGCGCAAGGGTGGATATCGCTGCTCACAGAGCGGGGGCACGAGGTGCATCTGCTCAGTACCTTTCGCTGTGCGCCTCTGCCTGGGATCGCGTCGCTGCACTTCGTTCCTGTCGCATTCAGCGGTATGGGCAAGCAGGGAGAAAGAGGCGAATTTCATGCCCCGGGCGGCACGCAGGGGATCGGGCTGCGGTCGGTTATTCGCCATTGGCTTGGACCGTTTACACTCCCGCGCGCGGCCGGGACTGTGCGCAAAATTCTCGAGACGCTCGAAGTAGACCTTATCCATTCGCTGCGGGTCCCTTTCGAGGGGATGTTGGGGGCGTCAGCACAGCTCCAGATACCGCTGGTCGTCTCGGTGTGGGGTAATGATTTCACCCTGCACGCTCGTTCCTCGCCGGGCATGAAAAACCACACGCGTCAAGCTCTGCGCCGCGCTGATGCTCTGCACGCGGATTGCAGGCGGGATATCCGCCTGGCTGCAGATTGGGGCTTTCAAGCGGATTGCCCAACTGTTGTCCTGCCCGGCGGTGGTGGTGTTGTGCGCGACTTATTCAAGCCCGCCCTCCCTGAAATGGAGATATTGCGACCCGAAGTGAGAAAGCAGCTTGAAGACCTGCCTGTGGGCACCCCTATCGTGGTGAACCCGCGCGGATTCCGAGCTTACGTTCGCAATGACACCTTCTTCCGATCTATCCCCGGCGTTATAGAAAGGGTTCCTGGGGCAGTATTTCTCTGCCCGACGATGGCAGGTAATGAGGAAGCCAGCCGCTGGATCGCTCAATTAAAGGTTGAGCAAAGTGTCCGTTTGCTGCCGAAACTCTCGCAGGGCGAAATGGCGATGATTTATCGGCTGTCGAACGTGATGGTTTCGCCGAGTGAGCACGATGGAACGCCGAATACATTCCTAGAGGCGATCGCCTGCGGCTGCTTCCCGGTGTTGGGGGATCTTGAATCGCTGAGGGAGTGGGTTGCCGACGGCGAAAACGGCCTGCTCATAGACCCTGACGACGCGGAGGCTCTGGCCCAAGCGACGTCGCGCGCTCTCATGAGCGCTGAGCTTCGTGAACAAGCTAGCAAGATCAATCAGGGTCTGGTGGATGAGCGCGCTGATAGGGATCGGGTGGCGATCAGCGCAGAGCGATTTTACAGAGATGTGGTCGAGAGGGTGAAAACTACCAGTGGAGAAGCGGATGGGGAGCTCCAACCGTAAGCATGATGAGCGTTAGAAATTTATGGAGAACACGTAATCAGGACTCCGCGTGTACATTGTGCTTTACCATGCACAAGCGTGCGTTGAGCCCAGTCGTAGTGCTATAATCGCGCCGAGTGTTGATGCGAACGGCTAAAAATATCGAGCAATTGTGCCTATCACGCCAGAGGTATGATGAAACAAGTTGTGCAAGACGTCCGCAAGGGTAAGACGAGCGTTTTAGAAGTGCCTGTACCGCAGGTTATGCCGGGCACAGCGCTCGT
>SOJU01000001.1 GCA_004376465.1 Anaerolineales bacterium
GTTACGCGATGACGGGGAAAGGTGAGCCCCGCGTTCTTGATTGCAGCTTGAACGCGTTCACGGCTCTCCTGAACAGCGGTATCAGGCAAACCTACGATGGTGAAGGAGGGCATCCCGCGCGTGGTGTCCACTTCAACTTCCACGATCTCCCCCTCCAGCCCAACGACGGCTGCAGCGTGGACCTTTGCGAGCATAGCTCCAGTCTACGTGTTCAAAGGAAAAAGGTCAAATATCTGGAAGAGAAGCGGTTACAGATTCCTATCTCGAAGTTTCATGGGCAATTAAACGATCAACCCGGGGAATGTTGGATCCGAGTGAGCTCACTGCGTTTGTGCGAAAAAAGCCTCGGCTTGCGAAATGTACTCGCGGACATAAGCACGGTCCCACGCCAAGGAGAGGAACATCCGCAGCGCCTCGGAGCTTCTCATATGCTCACCCTGGTCCAGGTAACACACCCCAAGGATGAAGTACGCGAGATCATATTTTGGTGAGAGCTCGATCGCCATCTGCGCGCTTTCCAAAGCACCGACGATGTCACCCAGGCTGCGTTGAGCGAATGCTTTATTCGTGAAAATTGCACTATCGTATGGGTATAACCCCTCCGCCTTTTCCGCTGCCACCAGCGCTTCTTGCACGGCACCCTGATGAAAGTAAACAAAGCTCATGTCACGGTAGGCTCGCCAATCATCAGGGTCGAGATCTTTCGCTAATGTAATTTCAGCCAGCGCCTGATCGAGATCTTGCGATTGCGTGAAGATATACCCTTTTGCAAGATGCCCCCCAGCCGGATCCGTGTCACGTACAAACACGGGATCGAGGTTATCCAGGGCTCGATCGTACTTCTGCATGCCAGCGTAGGCGGTGCTTAGGCTGAGCGCAGCCTGGTCGCTTTGCGGATAGTACTCGACCGCCTTTTTGAGCAATTCCTCAGCTTGCGCAAACTCGATGCGATCCCAATGGGCGCTTGCGAGCAGCAGGAGGCTGTAAAGGTCCTCCGACCCCAAGTCTTCGGCCCAAGCCAGTTCTCGCTCTTCCAGAGTCGCATCATCCAACTGATGATAGGCCATGGCCAGCAGTGCATGCGGCGCCCCCCAATCAGGCGCGAGCGCTATCAGATCGTTCGCCTTCTCAACTGCCTTGTCGAACTCGGCCATATTGAAATATGTCAAAGCCAAATCCATGTGCGCTGCTTGCAGCTCCCAATCTTGGAGGATGGCCTGCTGATAATAGGACACCGCCGACTCCAGGTCCCCTTCATTGAACGCCAGGTTTCCCAATCCGTAGTCCGCTTGCGCCAATAAATAGGGTTCAGGGCGTAGCGCAATGGCTACCTCGAATTCCCTGCGAGCAGCATCGTTCTCGTTCTGGCTCAGATAAATATAAGCCAACCCCAGAACCGGATCAGCCCAGGAGTTGTCAATTCGGCGCGCCTCCTCAAATTCAGAGACCGCCCCTTCCAGCTCACCCATCGAGTACAAGACCCAACCCAGACTCGCATGCGGCCCAGGAAGATGAGGGGCTGATCGGATCGCGTTCTGGAATTCCACCATCGCGCCGTCTAAATCCCCCTCTGCGAAGAGCAAATCACCACGCTCAATATAACCAGCCACCTCAGGATTACCTCGTAAGGCAACCCCTCGTCCCCCAAAAAGAGCTGCCAGCATTAACAAGCCAATCACAATCCCAGCGATCGAGCCCCAGACATTGAGCGTGGACTTCTCCTCTTCAATAGCCGTTTCCCCCTGCAGTAGGTCGAGACGCACCAGCCAGTGGACGGTTTCGCGCACAGAGGACAGGCTTATCCAGAGAAAATAGACACCGCCTACGATTAGGATGAGTAGGTAAATCCAGTCCGTCAGCAACCCAGATTGGATTGATTCGAGCAGATACCATAACCCTCCTTGAGTGAACACTGCGCCGGTTGTGAGAATGAAATCGAACAATGAATCAAACGGCAAACCGCCGAAGACATCACCGAGATAATCGCCGAATAGCTGACCCTGCGGTATGCCATATAAGGTGATGAGTGCGGCGACCGCGGCGAAAACCAATGAGAGCATCATCTCTTGGAGCCGAGTTTTTTCAATCACCCATTGCAGGACTTCAGAAAGAACAAGACCGCCCAGGAAGATCAAGGCAACCAACGGAACCCAGCTCAGGATCGCCAGGATTATGTTGACTTCGACGCCGAGAACCAGACCAATAAGAGCGGTAATAAAGTGATCAAGAAGACCGATTGAAAGTCCGATGATGATGCTGGCCCCCAGACCAAAGACAAATGGCCAGGGCGAGATGGGCGGAGGTTCAGTTATCGAGAGTGGATAACGACTGTACAGCTCTTGGAGCTGCATGCGTATCGCTGCATCCTCCTTGAGTTTGAGCGCCTCTTCGAGGATCCGGATCGCTGCATGTGGGTCGCCAGTGTTTAGCGTATCCTCGGCGAGTTGCTGCAGAAGCTGGGCATTCTCATCTGCCGGTTGGTCCCCCCCTTTCGCTAAACTTATTAGCGCCTTCGGTGTGTATATAAAACCCCACGGAATCCCAATCCATCCAGCCAGCGCTGTGATCAGACCGGCTAAGACGCGGCGTTCGTTTCGATGCCGCGAACACCACAATCCTGTCCACGCTCTCCGGAAGGTTACAACAAGCAGACTTACGACATAGGGCAGGATTACTAACCGCAGCGTCTCATCCTGGCGCCCGCAAATCTCACAGGCGGGAATAAACCCCGGATCTGCAGCGGACGATTGCGGTGGAGTGGGATCTGACCCGGATGTATAGTTCTCATCGTTCATGTTCGCCCTCGCCTTATGGATGGAATCTGCTCAAGTCAATCTTTGCACCCAATCATAGGTTCAATCTGGAGGAAATTCAATCAACCTCGCGGGAGATTACACCACTCTATGGGAATAAATCATCAAATCCGATTGTGAACTTCTTAGGTATTCGGGTTGAAAATGAGATAACGAAGGGGAACTATTTTCAATTGATTAACAGCAATTGTGAATGAGGGCTAATGATGCCACCGCTACACGCAGACTGGAATTGGGAGGGCGCACCTGACTGTGCGCCAGTTACCTAAAAGCACCTGGCATTCTTTGCCCAGAAGGGACCGTCATTATGGGACAGCCCCGGGCGAAGAATCAGGAAACAGAAAACCTCATCTTCAAGATCTTCAATAACTCAGCCACCCGGCGGCTGAGCGGTCGAAAGGTGGTTTGCACAACGACATCAGGTCCTAAACCAATCGAGAGAAACCGTTTTCCATCCAGTGCAACAAGGAGCAATTGGCGCTCAGAACCGGCGACGCTGGAATAACGAAACTCCTCCGCGTTGATTTCAACCAGAACGCGCATGGCGGTGAGGGCTAAAGCGGCCGTCATCGCGGAGATCTGATCGACATTCACTGGCGGTTGAGATGGAACACAAGCCACCAGCAAACCATCGTCGTCCACCAAGGCAACCCAAA
>SOJU01000132.1 GCA_004376465.1 Anaerolineales bacterium
CCCGCTATCGAAATGGGATTCTTCCAGCGCGAGATCCAGGAGGCAGCTTACCGCTATCAGCGGGAGATCGACACCGATGAGCGGCACATCATCGGGGTAAATGCCTACAAGGACCAGGAGCCCATTTCCATCCCGTTGCTCGAGATGGATCCTGAAGGCCATCGTCGACAGGTCTCACGCCTCGAAGAACTGCGTCGGACGCGCGATAACGGGGCCGTCGGCCAAGCTCTCGACAACCTGCGAATCGCGTGTCAGGGAACAGAAAATACGGTGCCGTATATCCTCGATGCCGTGCGAACTTACGCGACTCTGGGTGAGGTTATCGGCGTTATGCGCGAGGTCTTTGGAACGTTTCAGGAACCCTCCTGGCTGTAACATAGGGTGACCTATAGATTCACAAAGCCCCGATCGACGATCGGGGCTTTTCTCTTGTGGGTATCCAGGGTGAAGATCATTAAGTGGGCTACATCATAAGAACTCGGATGCCTGAGATTTATCCAGTCCTTGGATCCATAACTAAACGGTCTGAGCTCTCAAGCCCTTTCTTGCCCTGATAAGAATCTAACATCCATCATCTTTTTCAACATGTATGATGGATTACGATCAGGAACGACCAAAATACTGGACCGCGATCTCCAACAGCTTTCCTGTCTGAAAAACGAACTTCGCCCTTACCGATGGGTTTAAGGTCTTCAGGAAATTGTTAATATCCGACTCCAGGTCTTCCATCGGAGATTGTGTGCAGTGCTGCAACCAGGCTATTGCATTCCCCCGATATGGATCGGGCAGATCCTTTATTCGGCTGACAAGCGCCGATCCACCATAGGTATCTCTAATCATAACGGGCGTCCCTCCAAGGTATGTTCTCTTTGTAGGCAATTACTCTCCACTAGTCTTTAATGCAAGGTTCGGACCAGCAGCGGATTAAGTGACCCGCCTAACGGCAGGCGAAGCATCCAACTGGAAAATTTGCTATGATCAGGATATGACCTCATTCGAAGCGGCTTATCAACAACTCCATCGTTCGGGTTCATTGAAGGAACGCGCCGAGCAAGCCCGGGAGCATGAACGGGCTTGTGATCTCTGCGCTCGATATTGTCGTGTTGATCGTTCGGAAAGACTTGGAGGCTGCCGCACCGGGTTGAAGGCACGTGTGGCTTCTTATGGCCCACACCACGGCGAAGAAAATCCCCTGCGCGGTCGACAAGGTTCGGGGACGATCTTCTTCTCCTGGTGCAACTTGCGCTGCCAGTATTGTCAGAATGCTGATATCAGCCAATCACCCGCTGGTAGAGAGGTGGAGAGCGATGAGTTAGCCGCTATCATGCTCGAACTCCAGCGTAGGGGCGGCCACAATATAAATTTTGTCTCACCGTCCCACGTCATCGCTGAGATCCTGGAAGCGCTCACAATCGCGGCTGATTCTGGTTTGAACATCCCATTGGTATACAACACCGGCGGCTATGATTCACCCGAGGGTCTTGCACTTCTCGATGGCGTGATCGATATCTATATGCCTGACATGAAATACGTGGATCGTCTCACTGCCCGGCGTCTTTCAAAAATCGGCAATTACCCGATGGTCAACCAATCCGCCGTGAGGGAGATGCATCGTCAGGTCGGCGATCTCGTGCTGGATGAGCGCGAGATCGCCCAACGCGGGTTGCTCGTACGCCACCTGATCCTGCCTGAGAATCTTGCGGGTACGGAAGAAATTGTTCGCTTCCTCGCGGAGGAGATCTCACCCAATACGTACCTGAACCTCATGAACCAGTATCGTCCCGCTTATCGGGCGGCGATGTATCCTCCGCTGGATCGGCCTCTGACTCCAAAGGAATATGACGACGCCGTGGCCCTGGCGAAGCGTGCAGGGCTGATGCGTCTGGATGACCGGCAGCGCGGGTTTTTTCTTTAGTGAGAATGACTTTCTGATATGCAAATTACCGGGAAATAAAGACCGGCAGGGAGTATACCCTACCGATGGTGATGTTAGGATTATCTTGGTTCTTGAAACCTAGGATATGGTCATCCACAAGATATTGGCCTTGCGGATCATAGGGTGAAAATCCTCGCCATTAACGCGCCTTTTGCCATCCTTCATGATGGTCAGCGTGAAAGTATCTTGGCGATTTCATAGAAATCCAGGTTTACCTCGCGAGATTGGCTCACGACATCTTCGAGCTTCCGCATAACGATCTCACGCCCGTTTAGACCGGTCATCACATCGCTTTCACCTGCGATTAGCGCGTTTATAGCGCTCACACCCATTCGCGTCCCAAGGATGCGATCAAAAGCAGATGGACTGCCTCCGCGGACAACATGCCCGAGGATCGTGATTCGGGTCTCGAATCCGCATTCATCCTCGACTAACTTTCTGGCCACATCTTCTGGTTTATAAGAAGCTCCTTCCGACATGATAATGATGGAGTGCGATTTCCCGCGATCATAGGCATCGATGACTTCCTTCGAAATCTCGTCAATTGGGATTTCATTTTCGGGAATGATGATGACTTCAGCGCCGCAAATTACACCTGAGATAAGGGCAAGATAACCGCAGTTCCGACCCATGGTTACCACAAGGAATGCGCGCTGATGCGACGATGCCGTGTCCCGCAACTTATCGACGGCTTCCCTAATCGTATTCAGGGCCGTGTCTACTCCCAGCGACATATCGGTCCCCCAGATGTCATTATCGATCGATGCTGGCACGCCGATCACCGGGAAGCCCATCTCAGCCAGGATATGTGTCCCCCGCATAGTTCCATCGCCACCGATTACAACAATCCCATCAATCTCCGATTCGTTCAGCTCACGCTTTGCCTGCCGCTGGCCCTTCTTGGTTTTAAACCCCGGGCATCGTGCAGTTCGGAGGAACGTACCTCCACGCTGCATTATTCCTCCAACGTCCCGTGCTCGTAACTGCCGCATCTCTCCGCGGATAAGGCCATCGAAGCCCTCTTCGATTCCAATCACCTCAAGATCGTAATGAAGTGCAGTTCGTACGACCGCGCGAATACAGGGATTGATTCCCGGTGCATCCCCGCCGGATGATAGGACAGCAATTCTTCCAAGTTTCATTGGATCCTCAATGTTTCTATACGGATAACACCCTCACCTAACATCGATGTCAATTGTGCATGGAGGTCCGGGCAATATCCAGTGGTTGAACTGGGGAAATCGACTTGATAGCGACGAGACGCTTCGAATAATAAGAACTCGAAGCGATCCTTTCCTGGATACGATGTGAGCAGACCATGAACCCTGCGCATTCGCAAGGCATCCCTTTGCCGGTCACCGGTTGTCTCCAAGAGGACGGTGACCATTTTCACGTCCCCATCCAGAAACGTCTCGAGTGGAGCGGGAGAAAAAGTAGGTGGTGCTTCTGATAATTCACGACCCTTATTTTGTGGAGCGACTACCGGCTCGATGGGAATAGATTCATCAACTGAGGTCGCGACAGAT
>SOJU01000124.1 GCA_004376465.1 Anaerolineales bacterium
GGAAGAAGATGGTAGAAAGGTTTTTTCTCGGTGGGATCACACTGCAAAGCTGCGACGTAACCCCAGGGAACCCGCAGCTCCCCACCCGTGTTGAAACGGATCTTGCAAACCCCGCGACGACCGTCTCGAATCAGGCAGCGATGTCCACAAGCGAAACAGCGCACATCCCCATTCGGGAGAGCCGTGTAAAGCTCCCCGGGGATGGTCATCGCATCGAGCACTTCGGCCAGGGTTGTCATGAGATTATTGCGAATTATATCACCCGCCCCCAGAGCGTCAGCTGCGAGGGTAAAATGTAATCATGATCACTATTGCTGTTCAAGCAGGTGGGAAATCTAGTCGAATGGGCGAAGATAAAGCGCTGATCCATCTCGGGGGAATCCCGCTCATCGAGCGAGTGCTCACCCGTATCGATGGTTTGGCAGACGAAATCTTGATAACGACCAACCGCCCAAAGACTCTGGCCCATCTCAATCTGCGGATGGTGGGCGACGAGGTCCCCGGCGCTGGCGCCTTGCACGGCCTTAAAACCGCACTAAGCGCGGCGCGGGGTGAGGTCGTACTGATTTTATCTTGCGACACGCCATTCGTCAGTCGTGAATTGCTCGAACATCTGCTCGACCGAGCACACGAAGCTGATGTAATCGTCCCCAAGCATGGTGACAAATACGAACCGCTCCAAGCAGTTTACAATAGGGCGCGCTGCCTCCCGGCGGTGGAAGCAGCGCTTGTATCCGGCGAACGACGGATGGTTAGCTTCTATCCACAAGTACGCGTCCTCCCCATCGAAGAACACGTACTCTCTAAGCTTGATCCTTCCGGATTAAGTTTCTTCAACGTAAACACTGCGGAAGACTTAGAACGAGCGGAACAGCTCCTCATTTGAATCTACGATGTATAATCGTAAACAAACCAACGACAAGGAGAATGATAAACAATGGCAAAATTCGAGATCTATAAAGACAGGAAGGGTGAGTTTCGCTGGAAACTGCTAGCAAATAACAATCAGGTTATTGCTATCGGAGAGGGCTATTCATCGAAAGCTGGATGTAAGAATGGTATCGAATCTGTGAAGAAAAATGCTCCGAAGGCAAAGATAGACGATCAAACTTAAGAATATTCGAGAGAACCCCGAAGACTGTTTTCAGCGAAGTGTTGATCACGAGGAGCGATCGGGTATTTTTAGCTCTTGGTTCGGCATGGCCTCGTCATAAAGAGCTGAGCGAACATGGATATTGGTTCGGGGTCCATGCAAAGATAGAGAGCCTATCTAGGTTATATCTAGGATGAAAAAGCATCTCTTCAGGTGCTTTTTCGTTTTTTGTGGGTACCACTTCAGGCTTTTTTTAAAACCTATTCCCCGGAGGCCATGATCCCGATCAAGACCCGGTAAGGGTATAGGATAGTCTCCAAATCCCGAATTGTTGCGCTTCGCCGTTGAATGGGTGGAACTAAAGCTGATTAATCTTGTTAAAACACAGACAAACATCTAGGTGAGGGGGGCACCCAGATGCCTGCCTGTGCTTGATAATATACCTACAAATAGGGGTTGCGTCAAGATGATTTTTATTGAGCCTGGATAACAAGCGCCATTTCCTGAAGGAGGTGACGGTTGTCGTGCAGATCGGGAAAGAATCCACTTCGAAGCCAATAAACTGCCAAACTACACTGAAGTCACCACCCGCTGAATTAAGGTTATGAACCAGGATTCGTTCAATTCGCTATCTCTCTTTAAAGGTCTCGACAGTAAGCATCTCGATCTCCTGGCAAAAAGATTTGAATCGGAGATTTTTGGAGATGGTGAGGTGATCTTCGAGCAGGATGCCCCCGCCGATAGGTTATACTTCTTAGCCTCAGGGAAGGTGGCTATCCGCTTTAAACCCCATGATGGGGACGTGATCCCTGTAACCGAGATAGATGAGGGGGGGGTCTTCGGTTGGTCCGCTGCACTCGGGCGCACAAGTTACACATCCTGTGCGGTAAGCATTAAGCCGAGCCAGACCCTCAGCATCAAGGGCGAGGAACTCAAGAAGTTATGCGAGCAATATCCTAATGCGGGCGTGGTCATCCTTGAGCGCTTAGCGGATGTGATCGCACAGCGGCTGCAAAATACGCATGCCCATGTGATTAGTATATTGAGGGATGGTGTCGCCACTTAGGCGGCTTAGAGAAAACTAATTTCGAACGGAGTCCAGCATGCCAATTACAGCCAATCACAACCACGACATAGGCGCACCGCCTGAAGAGCGCATGCGGGCGTTGCTGGAAGTCATCAGTTCCTACATCGAGCAATATCACGGCGGATGGGTTCAATTGGTCTCCTTCGACGAAGAGGTTCTTAAGGTGAAGATGGGTGGTGCCTGCGAGGGTTGCGATCGCGCGGAAGCAACACTCCGCGGTTGGGTAGAGGGTTCCGTCCGTCAGTTCTTCCCTGATATTAAGAGTGTCGAGGCGGTGTGAGAACACCTCAACCCCACCGAACATGGTCCTCAAACACAGTATTCCATACGACCCTAGACACTGCTCGCTGCTTTCTTGTGCGGCATGCCTTTACACCCCCTAAACCGTCCCTCGATCTTGGTGAACGCCGGTTAAAACAAAATCCCCCGATTTATCCTCGGGGGATGCGATCTTACCCTCCGCACTTCTCATGCGCCTGGCAGCGGTTGCAGAAAATCACCAATCGCCGTCAGAACTTCTTCGGTCTCGCGATAGGTGCATAGCGCCAGCGTTTTTGAGTCGTTGCCTGTGATCATCTTCGACACCGTCGCACCTTCACGGTAACAGCACAGGACCGATTTTTTACGCTCGAGCGCTACAGCAATCTCATACCCCACCCCGTGCGACGGTGTACTCACCTCTGCAATCAGTGCATCACAGCCTTCTATCCAGGCCATATCCCGCTCATAGACTTCTCGAGCGTCTACAACCCGCTCCAAATCCATCACTTCCGGATGAGCGAGGTGCGCTGTGGGCACGTCGTGCCCAATCGTCAATAGATGGTCCACAATCGTCATGTAGATCGATTCGTCCTGTCTCCCTCCCGTGAGAGAGCATGAGAAATAAATATTCATCGCCCGGTTATTCCCTCCGCGTTGATTCTTCATTAAGCGTGAGAGTCGCCCTCGCTCCTCATCATCGCGCCTTCGCCGTCATCAGGTGGTTGAGCTGTCTATCTCAAACCTGAATCTGTCTTTTCTTTCCGGTGAGTGTGTGCCGAGCATCATATCATGCTTAATGTGTACGCCAGCGCTATTTAATCCATCGCCAAGACATTCACAGCGGCTTTCTTTCGCTTTTATCCGTCCAGAAATGAGCTTTCCTGAGCATTCTACTTGTGCTAATATCAACCTACCTAAAGGACTCATTATGGTAGATACCCGCGACCCCCTACGCTTTCTTCAAACAGAGGTCTCCCGACTAAACCAGGAGAATCAAGAACTACGAGAGGAGCTGACAATC
>SOJU01000181.1 GCA_004376465.1 Anaerolineales bacterium
ATTTTAATTAACCAGTCGGTTCCCCAGACTTTTTCTCCCGACGAGAGTTTATATATTCAACGACCATAGGCAGCACAGATATCAAGATAATTACAATGATGACAATCTCAAAGTTCTCTTTCACAACAGGGATATTGCCGACGAAATAGCCTCCGAAAACAAAAAGAGAAGTCCAAAGGAAAGCGCCAAAAATATTGTAAAACACGAAATTCCGATATTCCATTGTTCCCACCCCGGCGACGAATGGAGCGAACGTGCGCACGATGGGGATAAAACGAGCCAGGACGATGGTCTTTCCACCATGTTTCTCATAGAACCTTTGGGTCTTTTCAAGATGCTCCCGATTCAAGAAGCGGCGGTCCTTTTCAAAAGCGCGCTCGCCAACCACGCTCCCAATCCAATAATTGACAGTATCCCCTATTACGGCCGCCGAAAAGAGAAGGAAAAAGAGGAGAATGGGGTTGAGTGAGCCCAGGGCGGCAAAAGTACCAGCGGCAAACAGCAAGGAATCTCCGGGCAGGAAGGGAGTCACTACAAATCCTGTTTCCATAAAAATGATCAAAAATAGGATGGCATAGGTCCAGCCGCCATAATTTCGGATAATCTCGCCAAGATGTACGTCCAGGTGAAGGAAAAAGTCAAGCAGAGTCATCAGAAAATCCATTGATTTCCTCTTTGCATTGTGATGGAGTTCAGATCGTAAATGATAACCGGATTCAATCCTCAGATGTTGCTAAATACAAGGTCACTCTATTGAGATTGGGTTACAGCTTGTTTCGGGAAGTTAATAAATTCTTTGTTTGATTTCATTGGCGATTGACTGTCAGTTAGCCCAATAGCGCCAAGTATAACAGTCTGGGTCCTTAATGGGATGATAAATCATGCGCTCCCATTTTGGGCTGGGCAGGAGTGCTGTGTGAAGATCAGGGTTCCAGACAAGTGCATCTTTACACTTATCTGGTCGGATTAGATCCAGCTAATGTAGCGAGGCCATCCTGGTCTGTGATCGAGAATTCCGTGCGGGTGATGTGGATCAGGTTCTGGTCTGAGAAGCGATAAAGGACGCGGCATACCATCTCCCGCGTTGTGCCCACATACGCGGCCATCGTATCCAAAGTGAGATCACGTGCGACCGGATCCTCTCCGGTGTTGCCATATCGCTCCAGCAATAGATTTGCGATCCGCCCTGCGACGGGTTGGAATGCGAGGCTCTCCACGATGTTGCTGGCTCGTTCCATGCGCTTAATAAGCAAGCCACACAGTGACCATAACAAACTCCCATTTGCGATCAGAAAAGGGCGCAGATCATAGCGTGACCAGGTGATCAGCGCGCCCGATTTCGCGCACTCCAGTGATACCGGCATAATCGAATGCTCATCGAAGAAGGTCAACCCCCAGAACACATCAGCTGGTCCGATCGTGAGAACCACAAGCGTACGGCCCTCCGCGGATTCTTTCAGGGCGTGAAAACTCCCTTCTTTCACCAGGGCTAGGAATGGCCAGGGTTCACCGTTGAGAACGACGAACTCACCTTCCTCATATCGGTGTTGGTGGGCGAGTGCGGCGACCTTTTCAATCTGTTCGTCGTCAAGCTCTGCGAAAGGAACAGTCTGCTCAAGTAGCTTTCCGAGTTTCAAAATGCCACTCCCGAATCATCTCTGCGTTTTCGAACAAGGGGAATCGCGCTACTTTAGCATAGAAAGACCAATCCATCCACCGCAGCGTATGCTGCTGCGCGTGCATGGCACCAAATTTGTATGCCCCCGCGGTAGGGATCAAGTGTCGCCGCACCCTGCTAAGCGGCTAGGAAGAGGCAGGTGGAGGTTTTGCGTTAACGCAAAGACGAGAAATTTTATTCGTGTTAATATTCACAATAGGGTGCAATCTGGTATGAACAATTACGGAGTTGTTCATGCGCTTATCGCCCAGTAACAGCAGACCTTGGTAGCATTTCCAGGTGTATTCCTTGGACTGTTCTTGATCGTTATATTAACCCCTCTGCTCTATAGGGATGACCCGTCATTCGCAATTGATCTGTCCGCTCTTGCCATCCTTTCTCTACGCGGAATGCTCACCTTCCCTGGAGAGCTGTGATGAAGAACGGAACCGAAGCATAAACGAAAGGCAAAATCAAAAGGCAAACATATAGCCTGTCTATTTCCATACTCGATGAAGCATAATCTGGAGGTGAAACATGACAAAGAACAATCGGTTGGGCGGAATAATGGCGATTATCGGGTCGCTGTTGGGCATCGTAGGCACCTATGTTATATTCTTAAACTGGTACACGCCTGCGCTAACGGCCGAGGCTGCCGAGCCGGGGTGCGAGATCCTGCTGAAGGTCCTTATGCCTGCCCTCTCCGACTTCGGAATTCTGGCCGGAGTGCTGTATGCCGTAAGCGCTTATGGCTTCTTCACGGCTGCTGGTTGGGCATTCCCGATTGTTGTGATCGCGAATGTGATGGCTCTGCAGGGAAGCTGGTTCATTAACGTGCCCTTCATGGCCGCCGGCATGCCTCCGGTCTACTTCACGATCTTCTTCCCCAATGTACTGCTCTATTTCATCTTCTTGAGATCTGTTGGGCGAGTGCCTTGGAAGCGAACCCTGCTTGGAATGGCAGCTGGAATGACCTTTATCTTTTGCTTCATGAACGGCGTTGCCAGCTGGAGCCGCATCATCACGACCGATTTGCATATCTTTGTAATCGTCCAGCGGTTGAACTGGGTTGCTTTCATAGGTTGGGGAGTGGTCACAACGGGAATCTTGATTCGCCCCAAGGAATGGATGCGGATCCTTGGGCTGATAGCTGGGACTCTGGAATTGGTTGTGGGCATCCCGCTCGCGGTAGCGACTACGATAGGACTGGAAAGGTTCTCTTTGTTCTCACTTGGACCAATCCTCAGCCTAATCCTTGTCGTGGTATTCCTATGGCCAGGTTTATGGGCGCAGCTTACGGAATCGCCCGCTGAAGGAACGAATCCGCGGACAGTCTAACTTTAGAGTTTATCCATATCCCCCCCCGGATTTCTTTGCCGAGACGTCCGGGGGGATTACCAAAGGATTCATTAGAAATCGGTTCCGGAAGCCATTGAGTAAGAGTCCTGGCATTATTTCGTGCTTCCAACAGCAAAAACCGCTCTTTATATTGGAAGAGCGGTTTTTATTACACCAACCGGGGCAGGTCAAATCAATCCGCTGGGGTTTCTTATTCTAGGTCTACTTGTATCCAGAAATCCCTGAATTTTTCAACCCTCTTGATATGATCCATGTTCATTAAAAAGGGTGCCACATCGTCTGTAAGTTTCTCAAAATCAAACTTTTCTATCTTTTTATTTATCTCGCTCCTCAAGTCCTCAGTATTGCTAGATTCAACCTTCAAAGTTGCACTTGGTAGTTGAATCCAGGTTTTATAGCTTCTCGGAATACTATGGAAGTCCTGCGTGATCATTAGGGCTGTGAC
>SOJU01000273.1 GCA_004376465.1 Anaerolineales bacterium
GCTTCCTCTTAATGGGAACCCTGGCTGGACCATTTCTTGGTGTCTGGCTTTCACTAGTGGCCATTCAACACACGCCTGTTGCTGTTGCCACCACATTGATGAGTCTGGCGCCGATTATTCTGCTCCCTGTAGGGAAGGTCGTCTTCAAGGAGCGAATTGGATGGCGAGCAGTCGTCGGAACGGTAGTAGCTGTCAGTGGTGTGGCGATGTTATTCTTGGTTTGAAAGAAGGAAGAATCAAAGGGGGTGCGAGCTATTCCCTCCCAGTTTATTCGAGACCAGGTTCGCAAGCGCTCAAAGTGCCGTCAGCGTCGATGTAGGGGCGAACATTACGCATAATCTCAACTTCACCCTCCACCATGACGCAAGTGCCAGATTTGAATTCGGGGTAGGTTCGGGTGTAGTCGATGATCTCAAAAGTGCCCATTTCTTCTGTGAAGATGGCAACGTAGGGAATATCGCCCGATTGGAACCACCGTTTTATCACCCCATATGCGCACAGGGTTTCACCCTCGGAATCAAGCGAAATCTCATCCCATCTCACACAACCCACGTCATCAGGTTCGGGGGTTGTCGTAGGTTCCGGGGAAGGACTCCCCTCTGACCGCGTTGCCAGGACAGACGCAATCGTTGGTGCAATGGTTGGGGCGCTGGTTGAGATTGGCGTTCTATCACGGAAAGCGAAAAGCGAAGACAAATCAAGGCGTCTGAAAGCGATGACCGCGATTGTGGTGGTCGCAATGATACCGGCAAGGATGAGAGCCCAGCGGATGATAATGGCCGTCGGAAAAGATCGTTGCTCTTGGTCATCTTCAGGGGTTTCTTGATCAGGGCTGGGGAGGAGATCCGCCAGTGGATCAAAATCCCTGTCTGAATCGAGGCGGCGGTCATGGAGAACTGCTAATCCCTCCTCGCTATCAACGGGCATGGGTGGTATTTTTACCTTTTCTTGAGGGGCTCTCGTAAAAGTTGCATCGCCAACGTCTTCATCCTCGAGAAAAACCTCTTCAGCGCTTTCTGTTTCCTTCTCCATGCTCGGTTTCAAACGCGCCAGGAGGCTTACGGAGGCTTCGCTCTCTCCAATGTCAACGCTGAACGGCTGCTCTGTTGAAAGTTCTCTGCCGCAAAGCGGGCAGCGTTCGATGCCGCGTTCGACCCATTCGGCGCAGAAAGGGCACTTGTGCAAGCTCGTAAGCCAGAGAGGGGGGTCTATGTCGCGCCGGCAGAAGCGGCAGAATACCGCCTCATCTTGAATCTCTTTGTTGCAATGTGGACAACTACGCATAGATATTGTCCTAAAAAGTTTATACGGCAATTGTAATCCTTCAAACGAATAGCGCAATGTCTCCTAGGTGCTATTAACCCTACACAGGCTTTCACGGCGTCTACGCCTTGAAGAAAATGAACTGTTCATTATACGATTGGGCAGGTGCATTTTGCAGCCATCGATGCTGGGGATAAAATTCTTTCTGGGGGTAAAGACCCAGTATCATTATGTCGTGATCTCCAACCACCGAATCTGTGTCACAGTTCACTCATGTGAGCCCCCGATTTCTTGTATGATGCTGGCGTAATATGAATAAGAATAGATCAGCTAGGCTGCTGAAAGAGACGACCACGAAGACAAGGGGATAAGAAGGGGTAGATGTGTTCATGAAACGCTCGACAAGGGAATTTTTCAAGGCATGGCAAGGGGTCAAGGGAGCGACCTTGTTTGACCGTGTGCATGGTTATGTATATGGTCGTTGGCTCTACCATTACATTAGCATTGGACTCGGGGAGCATCCTGTCAGCCGTCCGCTCAGCTCGATGATTTCAATTTTATCTAAACTGAGTCCGGCAAGGGAGGGAACGGCTGCGAAGGGCAAGACCTTCGCCGACACCTATCATGGAAAGGTAATCACGACCGACTCCGCTCGCCAACTCGTTCAGGTCCAGGAGGATATCCATTTACCGGATCTCGAGCATGTGATTCCATACTCGAAGGCGCACGATATTATCATGACCAACCCCGAACATATCGTCATCATGGATTGTGCATGTCGATCTGCTCGCTCGGAGCCATGCTTACCTTTGGATGTCTGCATGATCGTGGGCGAGCCTTTCGCATCATTTGTGCTTGACCATCACCCGGATCGCGCGCGCCGGGTTACGGGTGAGCAGGCAGAACGCATACTTGAAGCAGAGCACGCGCGCGGACACGTTCATCACGCATTTTTCAAGGATGCGATGCTGGGACGGTTTTATGCGATTTGTAATTGCTGCTCGTGTTGTTGTGGGGCGATGCACTCGATGCGGAACGGGACCC
This sequence comes from Anaerolineales bacterium, assembly GCA_004376465.1. Classification (GTDB taxonomy): domain Bacteria; phylum Chloroflexota; class Anaerolineae; order Anaerolineales; family E44-bin32; genus E44-bin32. The sequence goes on from SOJU01000273.1 coordinate 2,308, forward strand.
CCATGCTGGCCTCTTCGGGTTACGTCAGCGAGGTTGAGCTCGACCTTTGCGTCGCTTGCGGATTATGCGCCGAGCACTGTCCTTTCGGTGCGATAAGTATGGGTGATGTGCACGTAGATATTGACCGGGGTTTGTGTATGGGCTGCGGCGTGTGTGTGACCACCTGTCCCGAAGGCGCGCTGAGCCTTCATGAGGACCCCGATAAGGGAGTGCCGCTGGTGATTAGTGAGCTGCTGAAAGCAGGAGCGGAAGCATGACCCCCGGGAATGGAAAGAATATCGATAAAGGTTGTGTGCAGCAGGTCACTTAAGGGCTAAGCGAGGCTATAATATGCCCTGCAGTGGATTGTTGAGAGGGGTAGACCGGATAGGAGAACTTCATGGCTGTATGCCAGCTGGCGAAGATGATCAACGAATCACCGACTTTGCGGCTGAATGAGCAAGCGAGGATCCTGCGAGCCCAAGGTGAACCTGTCATTCACCTTGGGATTGGGGAGCCTACGAACAAGACACCGATCAGCGCGATACTCAGCGCCGCGGCTCGTTTGAATGCCGGAGATATTAAATATACACCGACGGATGGGATGCCTTCCCTGAAGAAGGCGATCATCCAATATACTGAGGAAAATTACAACAGGCTTGCTGGACTTGAGAACATAATCGTCTCGACGGGAGCTAAGCAGTCTCTCTTCAACATCCTTTTTACGATCGTCAACCCACAGGATGAGGTACTTCTCCTAGCTCCGTACTGGGTAAGTTACCCCGAGATGATTAAAATGGTCTCAGGAGTGCCGGTCGTGGTTGCCCCCGAGGATGGAACCTTCCACCCAAACATGCGGGATATCGAAAAGGCGGTCACTTCCCGTACACGGGCGATCATCCTAAACAGCCCGAATAATCCTTCGGGAGTTCTCTACTCGGAGGATTTCATCGCCGAGATTGTAGAGCACTGTGAGAAGAAGGGGATCTATCTTATCTGTGATGATATTTACCAAAAACTTATATTCGATGGCAACATCGCTGTTCCGGCTTATAACTACACCACAGAGGATATCGAATCCAGCCATGTGATTGTCGTCAATGGTGTATCCAAGATGTATGGCATGACGGGTTTTCGCATTGGCTGGGTAATTGGACCGCGAGAGCTTATCAAGGTGATGACGAACCTACAGGCGCAAATGACTTCAAATCCGCCGGTTATCTCTCAAGCAGCTGCAGAAGGAGCGCTTTTGGGTGATCAAAGCGTAGTGGAGAGCCTCCGCTTGACGATACAAAATAACCGCGATGTGATGATGAACGAGCTGATCGGTCTCAACGGGGTTCAAGTCACAAAGCCCGATGGGACTTTCTATTGTTTACCTGATTTCCGATCCTTTCAGATGACATCGACGGAGCTTTCCAATTTCTTGCTCGAAAAAGCGCTGGTTTGCACGGTTCCAGGATATGCGTTTGGAATGGAGGGCTACCTGCGACTGAGTTATGCAGGTTCGGTCAAGGACATAAAAGATGGGATCGAACGCTTGAAGTGGGCGTTAGACCCTGAATCTTCCGATGACATCTACATTGGCAATCGCAAACTTACTAGGGATTGGTTATGACAAACAACCTGCTGAATATCCAAACACCCGCCCAATCTGAGGCAGATGCATTAAAGTGTGACTACGGCTTGGAAAATCACGGCTTTACGGATCTCAATATTATCTATTGGAATCTACCCCCGGAGTCACTGTACGAGGAGATCACCTTCCGGCGTGAAGGTCACATCACTCACCAGGGTGCGATAGCAGTCTCCTCCGGAAAACATACCGCAAGAGCGGCGAACGATAAATTCATCGTTCGTGAACCATCAACGGAAGAGAATATCTGGTGGGGGGAATATAACCGTCCCTATGATGTGAAAAAGTTCAACGAGATCTATAACCGGATGCTGGGGTATGTACAAGGGCGTGATATTTTTGTCCAGGACTGTTATGTAGGCGCAGATCCCGAATACCGCATACCCATTCGCATCATCACGGAATATGCCTGGCATAGTCTCCTCGCTCGGAATATGTTCCTCCTTCCAGAAAGCGCCGAGGAATATCAGCAGCATATCCCAGCCTTCACCCTCGTCGCAGTTCCATCCTTTAAAGCTATCGAAGCTATTGACGGGACCAATTCGGAGACCTTTATCGGCTTAAATTACGGGCAAAATCTTGCCATAGTCGGGTCTTCCGCTTACGGCGGCGAGATCAAGAAATCGATCTTCACAGCGTTAAATTACCTACTCCCTCTTCAGGGGGTTATGCCGATGCACTGTTCGGCGAACGTGGGTCCGGAGGGGGATGCGGCTCTATTTTTTGGCCTCTCGGGAACAGGGAAGACAACGCTCTCAGCTGACCCGACCCGCAGCCTCATTGGAGACGATGAACACGGATGGAGCGACAAGGGAATCTTCAATTTTGAAGGCGGTTGCTACGCGAAGGTGATCCGCCTTTCTTCCAGCGCAGAACCGGAAATTTATGCAGCCACAGGTAAATTTGGCACGGTACTTGAGAATGTTGTGTACGACCCGGTAACGAGAGAGATCGATCTCGACGACAATGAGCATACTGAGAATACGCGAGCCTCCTACCCCTTGGAGTTCATCGAGAATTCCGTTCCAGAGAAAATGGCTGGACACCCGAAGAATATCATTCTGCTTACTTGTGATGCATCTGGCGTTTTGCCGCCGATCGCTAAGCTCTCACCCGGTCAGGCTCTATATCAGTTCGTATCGGGATACACAGCAAAAGTTGGTGGAACTGAGGTTGGAGTAGGAGATGAACCGGAAATCACATTCAGCACCTGCTTCGGTGCACCGTTCATGGTCCATCATCCCTCTGTCTACGCTGATTTGCTCAAAGGGAAGATAGAGCGACATGGTGTAAACACCTGGCTGCTTAATACGGGCTGGGTTGGAGGACCCTACGGCGTAGGGAAGAGGATCAGCATCAGCCATACTCGAGCTCTGTTGAACGCTGCGCTCTCTGGTGCGCTGCTTGATGTCGAATACAAGAAAGACCCGATATTCGGTTTTGAGGTTCCGGTCACATGCGAGGGAGTCCCCGCAGATGTGCTCGATCCTTCTTCTTCTTGGCCGAACAAGAGTGAATATCAGAAGAAGTACCGTCTTTTGGCATCGCGCTTTATTGATAACTTTAAAAAATTCGCCCCGGATTTCCCCCCTGAAGTTAGCGAATCGGGCCCTGTGATCTGATACAATAGCCCGCCGTTCCTGAGATTGCGCTTATTCCCTAGAAACCCCAGTTGGATGGATGTGGCAGGGATAAGTGCGCGCAGATCTGGAAGCGACCTTGCAACTGGAATCAAATGGTTGTATGTTAGTGCGTCTTCTGGACAGGATGAAATAGCATGAGGAAGGGATCTCCTAAGATTGCGAATTGGACAATAGGCCTTCTTGCCGGAGCCTTTGTTCTCACTCTGCTGATAGCAGGGTTTGTATCCTTTTCTGTCGTACGTGATCTTACGGCTTCTTATACGGGAGTGGGCTTGAACCCGTTCCAGAACATTGCTGGAGGGGAGGGCGATGGACCTGCGCCTCCAGGCGTGACGCCGACGGCGGTGAGGCTCGAAGCGGAGCCCCAGCCATGGGATGGGAAATCGCGGGTGACCGTCTTGGTGATGGGTCTGGATTACCGCGATTGGGTCGCGTCTGATTCCTCCCCGAGAAGCGATACGATGATGCTGGTGACAATAGACCCGATCACGCTGGAGGCAGGGATGGTGTCGATCCCCCGTGATCTATGGGTTGAGATCCCTGGTTTCAAGCATAATCGCATCAACACTGCCTATATGCTTGGTGAGGCTTACAACCTCCCTGGTGGCGGCCCCGCACTGGCCCAGCAGACCGTTGAAAACCTCCTGGGTGTTCCGGTCACATACTTTGCGGTTATCGATTTCCACACTTTCGAGCGCCTTATTGATGAGATCGGCGGCATCGATGTATTGGTGAAGGAGCGCATTAGGATTGCACCGATAGGCGCTGAATCGTCGTATTTGGAGGCGAAACCCTACCATCTGAACGGCGCGGAAGCCCTTGCTTATGCAAGGGTGAGAAAAAACGCCGGCGGGGACTTTGGCCGTGCAGAGCGCCAGCAGCAGGTGGTCCTAGCTGCATTGGACAGGGTTGTAGGATTTGATGTTCTTCCAGGCCTGGTTGCACGTTCACCGGCTCTTTATCAAGAACTTGCGTCGGGGATCCGGACGAATCTAAGTCTGGAACAGATTGTCTCTTTGGCCTGGCTGGTGTTGAAGATCCCTTCTGAGGATATCCAATCAGGGTATATTGGCCCCCCAAAAATGGTCGGTTTCTATACCCGACCGGATGGCGCTCAGGTGTTGCGTTTTGTGCCGGATCAAATCCGGATCATGCGTGATGAAATCTTTGTCGACACGAGCGCGTTTAGCCCGACACTCCATGAGCTGCCAGAGGGCGGCCACGCTCCTTAACGGTAGATGGTATGAATCTCTACGACCCGAACGATCTGACTCAAAAACATCCCGTACACCGGGAGCCGCCGTCGGTTGGTGACACACAGCCAGTAAAAACGGTATCCGCGGGCCGCGGGCGGACCATGTCTCGACTGTGGTTTCTCGGGATTCCAGGTCTGATTTTCGTTGTGCTTGCGATCGCAACCGTAAGCGGCTATATGAGCGGTTTATCTATGCGCGAGGTCGCAGAAGCCGAGACTGCGTCATCTGCTGCACAACAGCAGATGGACCAGGGCATTGAGGATTATCTTGCAGGGAACTTCGAGCTTGCTGTCCAACGTTTCGAATACGTTTTGAGCCTTGATCCAAATTACCCTGGCGCAGCGGAACTCCTTGGTGAAGCACTCACCGCGCTAAACCGGCCTACGCCAACCGCAAGCCCAATTGCCTCGTTAACGCCAACTCCGACTCCGGACTTCACTTCCCATGAGGGTATGTTTTCGAGCGCACAGGATGCTTTCAGTCGAGGAGATTGGACGACGACCTTGGATATACTGATCAGGCTGCGTGGCGAAAACCCCGATTATCGTTTAGAGGAGGTGAACCGCATGATGGCCTCCTCGCTGCGCAATCGAGGCATGGATAATTTCTATGCAAGCAGGCTGGAGCAGGGGATCTACGATCTCACACTGGCAGAGCGATTCGGCCCCCTCGACTCACAAGCCGTGAGTTGGATGAACTCCGCGGCTTTCTTCATTTACGCTAATAGCTACTTCGGATTGGATTGGAGCCTGGCCACTGAATACTTCGGCCAGATCTGTCAGGCGAACATCTGGGGAGCATGTACGAAGTACGGTCTTTCGGCCAAAGCGTACGCCTCCGAATTGGCAGAGGAGGACTATTGCCTTTCCATGTACTACTTCAGCGAGGCTTTCGTGTACGTGGCCCCGGGTGGGGCAGAGCCGACTGCGACGGAGGTCGCTATTCTTTGTGCGACAGCGACAGCCCCGACGCCGACATTGACAGCTACACCGACACTTGGGATCGGCACGGCTACAGCGACGCTCGAAACCACGCCAACGTCTACTCTTACGCCTTCTCCCACCCCTTCTCCGACCGAGGGCACACCTGCAGATACTTCGACGCCGACGTCAACCCCTACAAGCACGCCGACGACAACTGAAACTTCAACGCCAATACCAACACCATAAATATAAGCGTTTCTCCTCGAAAATTCGTGGGTATTCAAGCGGATTTTACCTGCCCTGCTCCGCCCGGAGTTGAACCTCCGGGCTCAGTTGTTATCTAACCACCCACCAGCATAGGACCAACCACAATGCACATCCCATGAGCGTTGATAAGATTGATCTGAGGAAGCAGAATGTGGCTGATTGAAAGTGTTACCTATGTGCCGAACACCTGTAACCTATGTATCCGGTCTATACAATTTGGATGGTTGTTTTGAGCTGAGAGCTTGATGTTTGATCCAGGGGGTGTGGGGGAAGAAAAAGTAAAAGCGATTCATAACCTCTTCATTGGTCGATCTATTCCGTTTATACGCGCAGACGTCAAGGCGCAGGCTGTGCCTGCGACCGGAAGCAGAGCTTCCTGACTCCACATAATGCAGAAGCGTTTGAGACAGACCCTGTGTCGTTCAACTGAAGGAGTTTAGGTATGGGGCCGAATGATGTGAAATGAACTGGTTCAAATTTCCCCAAGATTTTATAGTTTCTGAAGAGAGATTCGCATAGTTACGCATATGCTATTCGTATAGCCACACAATTAATCTGTATGGACATAGGGTGAAGGAGATGTATAAAAAAAAAGCCTGCCGCATTGGCAGGCTCGATTGTCTTCACGGATTGGTTCGCTTACTTATCTCCCTGATCCATTGTCCCCGTTATTTCCGTTCTTGTGCAGTATTGATTCCAGAAGATCAAGGTTCAGAGGTTTCGGCAGGAAGCCGGTTGCTCCAGCCTCCTTAGCTTGCTCCTCAAGATAGCGATCTTGCGCTGCCGTTAGTAAAAAGATGGGCACGTGCTCGCCATTAGGAATGGTGCGCATCTCCTCGAGGGTTCGTAGACCATTCATTCCAGGCATCATGTAATCGAGCAGCACAAAATCGGGCTGTACAGTGCGCAGCATTTCGACCGCATCTTCGCCTCGGTACAGTTCAAGCGACTCGTGCCCGAGCATGTTGACTGCCATTGCAAGTATATTTGCGGTATTGATTTGGTCGTCGACGATCATTACTTGAGCCAACTTTGGTGCTCCTTACTTGGTCCGCGGGTTCCCAATATAAAACCCGTGGGGGTTGCACAAAGCCAGGGTCCCACGGGGTGGTGTGGTTCTAATTCGGTTCCACGATAGCATCGTGGTCGAATTTCGGTAACTGGCTGTCATAGCTCAGATGAGCCTTAGACCCTGTAGCTTTGCGTCATCACCTTTCGGTGATTTTGCCATTGTCGTTTCTGGCTACAGTATAATGGAATTTATTATATTTGTGCCTTACAGGTGGCTTTCGGGTCAGACGGCGTTTTTATCTAGTTCTCACCGCCTCCGGCGGAGATGGTTTTACTGCGTTCGATCGATTGCAGCGCTAAATATCGCTCACCAAATTTATCGATATTCTCCATCTCCGTATCGTACTGATCGAAGTGCCTTTCCTCATCATCGACCAGGTCTTCAAAGACCCTCTTCGAAGCGGAATCTGCGTTTGCGCTGCATTCGTTGGCCCACTGGTTGTAATCCTTGACGCTGTCATGCTCCATCTTGCTGGCTAAGGCTAACATGGACTTTACGTCGTGGATCTTTTGGGCCTCCATTGAGGGGACCATCTCAATCTCACCTTTTAGAAATAGTATTCTCTCCGCCAGGCGCTCGACATGTCCCATCTCCTCGATGCCGGTTCGCTTAAACAATCCAGCCAACAGGTCATAGCCCAGATCGTCACAGTGGAAATGGAAATACATGTATTGATGGGTCGCAGATAGCTCGTCGGCGACGGCTTTATTCAGCAGTTCGATGCTCTTTTCGTGCATTGTCTCTCTCCTTATTCTTTTATTGAAATCGGTCCCAATCTCTCCCGATAAGTAGCTACATTGGTAGCTACAAAGTAAAGTATACAACTGCTGCTGCTCTTTATCATCATCAAGGTATATCACCTTCCCCCTTCGACGTATTCTTGAACGATGTCCATGGCTCGCGACACCCCATCCTCGGCGCGTATTCGCGCACCGATCGACTTGGCTCGCGCGCGCATCTCCTGGTCACTTACTGCGGTGATTATTGAATTGGCCAGAGTCTGCGCAGTAAGCTTCTTGGCAGGAAGGGGCTTAGGGCCTGCGCCTAGAGCGTGCACGCGATGTCCCCAGAATGGTTGATCGCTTGTAAAAGGGGTGACGATATTCGGAACGCCGGCCAGTAAACCCGCTCCCGTTGTTCCGGCTCCACCATGATGAACAACTGCTGACATCCTGGGGAATAACCAACTGTATGGCGTGGCGTCAAGCTGAAAAACGGTGTCTGGAGGATCGTTGAAATAGTTTTCTGGACCCACGATCACCGCACGCTGCCCACTTAGAGCCAAGGCTTCACGGATTAGATTAGCCATTTTATCAGGGGTACGGGTCGAGGTGCTACCAAAAGCGATCGCAATGGGTGTTGGGCTTGAATCCAACAGCGTAGTAAATCCTCAGGAGGCCGCCAATCGGGATCATCCGTGAACCAATACCCGGTGACGTGCACATTCTCGCCCCAGTCGGCAGGAGGCGGAACCACACATGGACTGAACGCGTACAGGATCGGCGTTCTGTGACCACTTCTTGCGTTAAAAGGCCAGCCGGTAAGAGGGGGAAGGTGAGGATACTTTCTTCGGATCCATCTATAAAGAACCCTGCTACCTTGCCAGAACGTTTGTGTGATGAACTCGTGCGTGAGCCGGCGATAAAGGTTCCCTAGAGGAAGATCCGGGAAGACGATTCCGGGAAACTCGGAAGTGGTGGAGAATACCGGGAAGAATTGAGCTGAGAAGTCGGGGATACCCTTTTCTCGAGCTATCTCATGGCCTGCACTCGTCAGGAGAAAAGAATGGATGATGATATCTGTCTCTTTACATGCAAATCGAACTTGGTCGAGGACGCCCACCGCAATGGGCACAACGAACTTAGACATGACACGGATCATGCGCAGGTAATTCTTACCAGCCTTGTCCACAAGGTCTTGGACAAGGCTATCGGGGTCACCTGGTAAACCAATGAAATCTATATTGTGAGAGGAGGCGAGTTGCTCGAAGACTTCGGGTGCAGCCAGGCGAACGCTATGGCCCGCGCGCATGAAACCTACCCCGAGCGCGACGAATGGCTCCACATCTCCGCGAGACCCATAGGTTAAAAGGGTGATTCTCATTTGCCGTGTCCTGGGTGACACCAGGGATGGGCTAGGTCATTGTTAAACACTTTGTCGGCCGACGTTTTTCCTTATCGGTTTGCGGGTCCTGAATATTCGTGGGTCTTTGCATTCTTAAGACACACCCAGAGCTGTCTATGGAATATCTTCAAATTCTGACAGAGCCCCGTAAGCGACTCCCACCATGCTCGGGCCAGTGTGGGCACCCAGCACCAGAGACATGGGGCCAACCGGCAGCCACGTGCAATTGAATTGTTGATCTACAATCTCGCGCAGCATGGCTGCACCTTCGGGGTTGAATGAGTGGAGCACTTGTACTCTCAAAGCGCTGCCGGGCTCATGCTGCTTGGTCATCAGGTCAACCAGTCCCTTAACCGCGCCTTTGAACGTACGCACCTGTCCATGCTGGTCATACGTCCCATTCACTTTTTCAACACCGATAAGCGGTTTGATATTCAATGCTGTGGCAATTAACCCTTTCATGTGACTAATACGCCCGCCATGGATCAAGTATTTGAGCTCTTTCAGCGTATATAAACTATCACTGGCTACTCCGATACGCTTCATTAAAGCTAAAACTTTATCCCTTGGCCAGCCTGCTTTCAATGCTTTGGCTGCAGCTTCAACCTGCCAGCCGGCAGCAGCGGATAATGTCTTCGTATCGATCACTGTAATATTGGCTTCGGGGACGAGTTCTGCGCCCGCCGTTGCGGAGTTGAATGTTCCGCTTAGGCCTGAGGACATGTGGATAGAAAGGATGTCCTCCCCCGTTGCTCCAATCTTCTTGTATAGTTCCGCAAATTCTCCAGCAGAGGGCTGAGATGTTGTGGGAAGGTTGCCAGAAGCCTCGAGCAATGCGTAGAAAGCCTCTGGTTGGATATCCACACGCTCTTTATAGGACTTTTCATCAAGTGTAACTGTTAATGGAACGACGTGGATGTTCAAGGATGATAGTTGTTCTTGGGTCAAGCTTAGATCTGTTCCGCTATCCGTCACGATTTGCATCTCTTCATCTCCTTATTCTGGCTTACTACGGGCAATTTTCTAGGATCAGGGAGTTATGATTGAGGTTTCGAATCAAGGAGTCCACGAAGAGGGCAAAATGGAGTGTAGGATGCCGGCCGCTCAATTGTGACTGCCGTTCTATTTTAAATAAGTCCCAAGTTATTGTAAACGATCTATAGCGAAGCCGTGTGCTACTTTTTAGAGCTGTTGTAGGCTCAGCTCGTCATAGTATCGATAGACCCATCGGTTAGACCAGCCCATCAATATTGTTTGTCGCATGATCTCTTGCACGTCCTGGCGGGTTATCTT
>SOJU01000049.1 GCA_004376465.1 Anaerolineales bacterium
TCCTCGAATCGAGGGACTTCGTATGGACAAGCGACGGCCAGAATCCGTGCCTTTCCTCCCACGCCAGCGGCCTCCGCTTCACCGAGCGCGGATACCGCTTCTCGTACGCGCCACTCAGAAATGCGGACCTCGGCCTTCTCCCAGCGAAAACCGTCGAGCCACATGCCTCCGCCGCCTCCGCCGCAGCACAAGCTGTTTTCCCGGGTGTGGGACATCTCCACGAGTTCCACTCCAGGTATGCTCTGTAGTAGCTGGCGCGGCTCTTCGTAGATGTCGTTGGCCCGACCAAGGTAGCAGGGGTCGTGGAACACGACGTTCGCGTCGATATTCTTCTTCAGGAGGGGTTGGATTTGCTCCAGTCGCTCAACGAAGAATTGCGTGAAATGGCGGACTGGATACGAGATATCCAGCCGTGGATATTCATTCTTGAGCGCGTTGTAGGCGTGGGGGTCGCTGGTGATGATTTCGTTGAATTCGTACTTCTCGAATGCCTTTGCGTTCTTTTCAGCCATCATTTCGAATAAACCGCTCTCACCCGCTAGACGCAGCGAGTCGCCGTCACTGACCTCCTCCGGTCCGAGGATGCCGAAGTCCACTTCTAAAGCGTTGAGAATTTTGGATAAGGCCAACGTAGCCGATCGGGCGGTGGGGTGGTAGGAGGCGTAATCGCCGACGAACCAAAGTACATCCACGGGGAGTTTGGCCTTGGCCATGATCGTGATTTCGGGCTCGAGCTTGGTAGCCCACGCCGCTCGTTTGCGGGGTGATTCGCCGAGTGGATTGAAATAGCGCTGAGCTTTTTCGAGGGCATCTTGTAGTTCTGTGGGGACATTTCCCGCTAGCAGCAGCTCTTCCTTAACGCGCGTTGTCAGACCATCCGTAACAGGGATTTTAGCCGGGCAGACCTGCGTGCATGCATAGCAGGAGACGCACATCCAGGCGGTGTCGCTCTTCAGCATGTCGTCGAGCATCCCCGCACGCAGCATAGCAATCATCCCGTGCGGGGGGAAATCCATTGCGAAGCCGAACGGACACGCACCGCTGCATGCCCCGCATTGGAGGCACAAGCGAATACGTTCGCCTTCCGGTACAGTCTCGACAAATTGATGGATGAACTCTGTGGATGTATCGATCATTTTCGTTTCCATTAGCGCACGCCCCATCCTCTGAACGAAAAACCTCGCATGAAACCGTAATGAAGGTTACAACTACGGATAATGCGAGGTCGCCGGGAATTGGTTGAGTAACATGGAATCATGCCAACTCTCCCTTAGTATTTATGCTTGAGATGTCAAGTAAATTCAGGCATTAGTTACTTTTGTAACTATTATACAGTATGTGATATTTCTCACAAATAATAGAAGTGACAGAATGCCAACGCCAGGTGGATGAAAGTCAAGCATGGAAGTGCGCAGCACAAAAATAGTTACAACACAGAAAGCACCGCGCATTATAAGGGACATTCTTAAACTATGAAAGTCAGGCTAATTTATTAGAATATCGCTCAGAGAATACCCTTATTCAAGCAAGAAGTCTTTGATATAGGTTAATCAGGCTTTCGCAGTTCCAAGAAAAGACTCTCTCGGGAAAGGGCAATAGTTATAGTTGGCAGTCGGGATTGCGAATTATGTCGCTTGCCTTAAACAGGATTGCAAAGCACACTTAGTACTAAGTACGTCTGCAAGAAAAGCCACAAGTAGCTACCTAATTAGGAGGTTGATCCCATGGTCCTGAAACCAAAACGTCCAGTTCCCTCGGACATCGAGATCGCACAGGAGGCAGACCTACGTCCAATCCTGGAGATCGCAGAAAAGATCGGGTTGGAGATGGACGACCTAGATCTCTATGGCCAATATAAGGCGAAAGTCCATCTTGACGTGCTTAAGCAGCTTGCCGATCGTCCCCAGGGAAAATATATCGACGTCACCGCCATCACACCGACACCGCTTGGTGAAGGGAAAACCACGACGACGCTTGGGCTTACGCAAGCAATGGGCACACATCTGGGGAAGAATGTGATGTGCTGCATTCGCCAGCCGAGCATGGGGCCAACCTTTAACATCAAGGGTGGGGCGGCGGGAGGGGGCTACAGCCAGATAATTCCCATGGAGGATTTCAACCTCCACCTCACCGGTGACATCCATGCGATCACCGTCGCGCATAACCTGGTCGCAGCAGCGCTTGATACTCGAATGTTTCATGAGAGCCGGCAATCGGATGAAGCGCTCAAGCGTCGAGGCGTAACACGCATCGATTTCGACGTTGATTCGATCACCTGGAATCGTGTCGTTGATGTATGCGATAGATCCTTGCGCGACATCAAAGTAGGTTTTAATGATGACAAGCTGAAGGATGGCTCGCCAAGCCCGGTTTTCCCACGCTCAACTGGCTACGATATCTCGGTTGCCTCAGAATTAATGGCGATCCTTGCCCTGGCAACGAGCTTACGCGACTTACGCGAGCGAGTCGGGAAGGCTGTCGTTGGCTTGAACAAGAAGGGCGATCCAGTCACGCTTGAGGATCTTGGTGTAGCCGGTGCCGTTACGGTCCTATTGAAAGACGCGCTCATGCCTAACCTCATGCAGACGATCGAGGGTCAGCCGGCATTAGTGCACGCAGGACCCTTCGCGAACATCGCCCATGGCAATTCATCCATCATCGCCGATCAAATCGCGCTTAAGGTTGCAGACTACGTCGTCACCGAGAGCGGTTTCGGCGCTGATATCGGCATGGAGAAGTTCTTCGATATCAAGTGCCGCTACTCCGGCTTGATCCCGAATGCAGTTGTGTTGGTGGCAACTGTGCGCGCCCTGAAGATGCATGGCGGCGGACCAAAAGTGTCCCCTGGTGCACCTCTGGACGAGGCGTACACAACGGAGAATCTTGAGTTGCTGGAAGCTGGCCTGCCGAATCTCGGCTTCCATATCAAGAATGCCATTCGCTTCGGCATCCCAGTTGTCGTCTGCGTTAACGGCTTCAAGGATGACACCGACGCCGAAATGGAGATGGTGCGTAAATACTCCGAGGAACAGGGTGCGTTTGCGGCTGTCAAGAGCACACATTGGGCTGATGGCGGCGCGGGTTCTGTGGAATTCGCCCAAGCGGTCGTCGATGCCTGTGAGCAGCCAAGCGACTTCAAATTCCTCTACCCGCTGGATTGGCCGATCAAGAAAAAGATCGAGTTCATCTGCAAAGAGTTCTATGGCGCGGATGGGGTAACCTATGAGCCGTTAGCCGAAGAGCAAATTGCGACCTACGAGAAAGCGGGTTTCGGGGATCTGCCGATGTGCATGGCGAAAACGCATCTCAGCCTGAGCCATGACCCGTTGTTGAAAGGTGTGCCCACCGGCTTCACGGTGCCGATCCGCGAGGTGCGCGCGAGCGTAGGCGCGGGATTCATCTACCCGATTCTGGGAAAGATGAGCACGATGCCCGGTCTGGC
>SOJU01000102.1 GCA_004376465.1 Anaerolineales bacterium
CCATCTGCTGAAAGACGGCAGCCCACTTCTCGGTCTCGAGCGAGACGCCATCGGTACCTGAAAAACGGGTAGATACGAAGCCGATACGGCTGGGTGTAATGTTCATAGCATCTCCGAAATGGTGGTGTTTGATGTCATAAGCAGCAAAAATCGCCCCATGGCCTCATAATGATTATAAGGGTTATTGTGGCTGTGGTTTTCGCCGAGCGGCTCAATAAATGTGCGAAAAAGCAGCATTTCACTTAATACAGTAGTCATCATTTTTGTCCGGCGGGATCTCGGTAAGATTGTCCACGATAGATCAACGCACATCCAACAAGGGCTCTGGTCGAGGGGTTGTTGAAAACTGATGGAGAAGATACCGTAAAACGGCTCTGTGCGCAATTTTCCGATCGGCATAAGGGTGTTGAAATTCGAGATGTAAAGACCTGGTTGGAATAAATACCGAAAATATCTTCAGGGTTATAAGGTAAAAGGTTTGATCTTGATAGAGGGGATATTTGCATCATAGAAGGGTGATTTGCGATTGTGTTGTATCTACGGTGGACGTCCTCTGTTCTCAGCGGCTGCGGTGTGATATTCGCGAGGTCGGATCGTAGCTCAGAGCGGCTTTATAATATCGTTTACTCATCGAGAGTGATCCAGCGAACCTGATAGGGTTCAAGTTCGCATGAGCGGAGGTCAAGTTCCTTGGCAGTTAGAATATCGATGGCTTGGGCGGTGGCTGACTCGTGAATATCTACATTCAATCTGCTTGTCTTGCCAGCAACCTCATGTAAACAGATCATCCGCCTGAGTCCATCAGAGTCTGTGCGCAGCAGGGCGAATATGCCGGGGTGCAAATTGAGTACGCGTTGAGGGGTATAAGGATTAAAGGCGGGATGGCGTTTTCTGGCCATCAACAATCGGCAGTACGCGCGGTATACCTGAGATGCTGTATTCATGGGATCAGAGAGCTTCTGAGCGAGATCGTCCGCTTGAAATTTCTCGCGATTGATCGACCGCAATCGACCAGTTGCTTCGACGCCCACCAGGTCATTTCTTGATCCAAACAGGCTATGGAAGTAGATCCCTGGGATACCAGCCATAGATAGCATGATGGCTTGAGAGCAGATGAAACGGGCAATCCATCTGGGGGAAGGGGTATCGGCGCTGTCTGGATCCCTCAGCGCGTCGAAATACGTGATGTTGAGTTCGTATGGAGTTCTTTCGACTTCGCCTACACGACGATAAGACACTCCACCCTTACATTCTTCTGTCCACTCGACGAGACGGTCTATGTCACTGCCAGAGAGATAGCCTTGAGCAGGTCGCAGGCCGATACCGTCGTGGGAAGCGAGGAAGTTGAAGAAAGTTGTGTTTCGGGAAGGAGTTTCAAGCTCAGAGGCCCAAGCAGTCAGGCTTGCAGCATCACCGGTTAAAAGGGTGTGCAGTACAAGAGGGGGCAAGGCGAACTGGTATACGAGGTGCGCTTCATTGTTTCCGCCACCAAAGTAAGAGACATTCTCGCGATGAGGGACGTTTGTCTCCGTGATTAGATAGACCCATGGTGCGATGGCATCCATGATCGTGCGCATTAATTGGATGATGGCATGGGTCTGCGGAAGGTGAATGGACGCAGAACCGATTTCCTTCCATAGAAAGGCTATGGCGTCTAAACGGATCAATTGGGTCCCCTGGCGAATATAAAAAAGGAGTACGTCGATGATCGCCAAGAGGACTTCTGGATTGCCATAGTTCAAATCGGCTTGATCAGCGCTGAAGGTTGTCCAGACATGAGATTGACCGCTATGGGTATCGAAAGGTGTGAGCAGAGGCAGGTCGCGCGGACGTACAACCATTGATAAATCCGCTTCTGGATCGACGGATATGAAGTGGTTTTGATAATGGCGATCGCCTTGTAAGAAACCCTGAAACCAAGCACTTTTCACTGAGATGTGGTTGACCACCGCGTCAACCATCAAACGGAAATCGGATGCAATCTCTTTGATGTCCTCCCATCTGCCGATAGCCGGATTCACCAGGCGGTAGTCAATGACGGAGAAGCCATCGTCGGAAGAATATGGAAAGAAGGGCAGGATATGTGCGGAGCTGACGATCTCTTTTAGATGGGTTTGAAGAAAAGAACTCAGCGCTTGAAGCGGTAGCTGGCCGCTGCGCAGGACTTGATCGCCGTATGTAATAAGAACCACGTCCTCTTCGGTTAGCGGACCGGCATGGGCAGCATTCGATGGAGACTGTGCCACGTGATTTTGAATAATTCGTTCAAGACGCGGGAGGATATTGCTGATGTTTGATTCGCCATATAGCAAAGCGAGGTGCCGTTTGAGTCTCTCAACCGTTGCTGGAACAAAGGGACCGTTCTTCATTTTCCTCTGAGTTTAACATAAAGATACGTTCTTGTTTATTCGATCCATGAAATTAACTCTGGCAGACCCTTAAGCTATGAACACATCCTTCTTCTTGGCTCAAATCCAGATGATGAAGAGCCGTCTGCGCTGATTCGTTCAACCCAGCCCGTTCCCTATCTGCGTATTAGGAACCTTAGTTGACGGGTAAGAGCAGGAAACCGCTGCAGTGAAGTCTCTGCTTGCTTCAGAACTCCGGATTGTATTTGGGAAATGAACGCCAGGCAATGTCTCTCCTGATACTTTGTGCACGCCCCCATCGAAGTCTGCTAATCGCCTAATCCAGGTTCAGGACTGGAGCCAACGCAAGCATCATTGGTCTTCCATTGAAAAAGAGGCGCGGTTGAATGCGTCAGCGCCGCTCACCTTCCTCCACTCTCAAGGATTCCTACAACGTTGCAGGCGATGAAGCACATCCAGGTGACTTTGAATTTAACCTTTCACGCTTCCGGCCGATAGCCCTTCCGTTAGGAAACGTTCCAACGCGAGGAAGAGAAAGACAACCGGGAGAGTCATCAGTGTAGAAGCAGCCATGACGACGTGCGGTATCGACTGCGGCTCATTGTAGATTGTGTTGATCTTGATGGGCATAGTGAACAGCTCGCGGCTGTTGAGAAACACGAGTGCATACAGAAACTCGTTCCAGGCGATCATGAAGGTGTAAATGGCTACAGAGACCAGCGCGGGAACAGCCAGCGGCAGCGTAATGCGCCAGATGACACCCATTCGGCTGCAACCATCAATCAAAGCAGCCTGCTCTATCTCAGCCGGAATGGTCCTGAAGTAATTGGCGAGCATGTATAGGGCTACCGGCAGCGTCGTTGCCAGGTAGGTAACAACCAGGACAGCGAGATTGTCCTGAACGTTGAACCCTAACTTGGCGCCGATTTGAGCGAGCATGGCGAATAATGGGATGATTAACAAGACTCCAGGGAATAGATACACCATGAGAATGGAGTTGAGCAGGACGTCCTTTCCTCGGAATTTCAGCCGGGCAACAGCATAGGCACCAAGCGTTGAAAGAATCACGGCGATGAGCGCAGTGGGGATGGCGACTTTGACGCTGTTAACGATATTCGTACCGAATCTGCCGATAGGGCTTTCGGGATCGAATAGTGCTTGATAGGCATCAAGGCGCCATTCGCTCGGGATGTAGACAGGTTCACGCCCGCTGATTTCAGCGCGGCTTTTGAAGGATGAACTGATCATCCAATAGAATGGAAACAGGATGCTTGTGAGGAAAAAGAAAAGTGTGGCTGCGAAGATGAAACGAGGCAAGGTGATCCAGCGTGCCGTCCGGTCAAGGATGTTGAGTTGTTTGCCTTGAGATCGTGTCTGTTGTTTCTGTGCGTCAGCCATGGTTGCACCTCTTATTCATCATCGACATTCCGCATAACGATCCCGACGTAAAACGCCATGAAGACAACCAGGATGACCAAGAGGATCATCGCAGTTGCGGCGCCTCTTCCGAAGTCCAATAGCCGGAAACTGAACTCGTAAGTCAAGACGGGTAGCACTTTGGTTCCGAATCCTCCTCCGGTGAGCAGGAAGATGTCGTCGAATTTGTTAAAGGTCCACATCAGGCGGAGCAAGAAGAGGGCACCCAAAACATACCGGAGTTCGGGAATTGTTACGAAGCGAAATTTCTGCCATGCGCTCGCGCCATCGACGTCGGCTGCCTCATACAATGTGTTGTCGATCGCCTGTAGACGGGCAAGGATCATGAGCATAGCAAAGGGGAAATAGCGCCATGCCTCGAAGAAGATGGCGATGACCAGGGCCAACCCACGTGTAGCCAGGAATGCTACCGGCAAATCGATGAGGCCCAAGCGCATGAGAACATCGTTGAGTACACCCGAGGGACGCGGGTCCAAGATCCATCGCCAAACGAAGGCCACGCTTACAATTGGCGCAACGTATGGGAAAAGGAAGATGGACCGGGCAATTCCTCTGCCCCGGAAAGGACGGTTCAAGAGAAGTGAGGCGATAAGTCCTACGACCAGGGTCAGTATCGTGGCGAGGAAGGAGTACACGATGCTAGTAACTGCTGCTCCCCAACTTTGCATCCCTTGAAATTTGAAGGCAAAGTCCTGAAATACTTTGGAGTAGTTATCAAAACCTACAAATGGGGCATGGAAAACATCGTTCAGGTTATGTAGACCGACGTCATGGAAACTGATCCATACACTGAAGATCGCCGGGAAGATGATCAATCCGAAGACAATAAGTGCCGTTGGGAGGACAAGGCCCCAGGCGAGCCTGCCCTCACGTGATTCGAGTGACTTCCATCGTTTCGCAAAAGACGATTGCCTGTTTTGCAATGTGGTTGTCATCGGGCTCCTTTCCGCGGAAAGATCCGCGAGGGTAAATACCCGTAAGGAAGCTGCATGATGATAATTGGAGTTAAGTGAGGGAGCCCGGCGATGAGCCAGGCCCCCTCGGTTCAGAGAGCACTAAGACGCTATTCGGATCGTTCCGCCAACAGTAGCTCAACCTGCTCCTGCAGGAATTGAGCTGCAGTCTCTGGCGTCATAATTCCTTCGAGAGCGATATTGCTGATGACCGTCGGGATCAACAAGCGTCCCTCAATGTCACCGACCACAGCTCTCTCCGTGGCATCGTAGTCCGGGCGGAAAAGCCAGCGCTGCATCGTATCGAAACCACCAGCGATCTGCGCCAGTGTCTCGTCAGAGTAGTTCGCGAAGTAGTCGCTGAGCTCACCCCAACCCTCAACTGCGCTCTTCAGCGTTGGGACTTTGCCAAAGGGGGCGAGGGCGAGGATGTCGAGATAATTATCGCCGGTCATGAAGAACTTGACCACATCCTGTGCCGCAGGATCAGCACCCTGCATGATGCCCAGGGTGACCAACTGGCCGTAGGAAGCGGAGCCGTTTGGACCGGCCATCTCGGAAGCGAAACCGGTATTCCCGGCGAGATCGGTAATGGTGATATCGACACTGCCGCCGTCGGCGAGACCGGAACCGTCGACAAGATCGTCCATGATGTAGGTGCTGTAGAACAGCATACCGGACTGATCGAGCTCATACGCTTCTCGTGCCCCACGCCAGTATTGCGGGCCGGGAACCGCGCAGCTCTGCAAGTCGGTGTAGAACTTGAGCGCCGCGATCATCTCGGGGGTATTCATCGTGACATTACCATCCGCGTCGAAAGGCCAAGCGTCATTGGACATCGCGACCTGCTCGAAGACCTGATGGCCGTAGTTCTGTCCGGCATCCGTGCCAAGCGTCAGGGCGTACAGAAGATTGCCCGCGCCTGGTAGTGTTTCGCAAGCGGCATTGATGGTGTCCCAACTTGTCGGTGCGGCCAAGCCAGCAGCCTCGAAAACGTCGGCGCGGTACCAAATGGCCTGGATCCAACCATCAAAGGGAACTGCGGAATACTTGCCGGTTGCGGGGTCGACGACCATAGCCAGCGGTCCCGCGCGGAAGTCGTCCTCGCCAATGCTAGCGATGGTTGCAGCTGCCGCATCCTCGTCAAGAATGCCATCAGCGGCGAAGGCGGCTACGCGCTCGATGCCCATGCGGACGATGTCCGGCAGGCGATTTGCAGCCCGGGCAGTAGCGATGCGCTGAGTGATGCTTCCTTCGTCAATGGGGACGATGCGAAGATCGATGTCGGGGTGGTCAGCCATATATGCTGCAGCAATGGCTTCGTAGAGGTCGACGCGATCTTCCTCATTGTCGGTGGTCCAGAACTCAACAACCGTCTTGTCTGTTGGCTCGGCCGGAACCTCGACCTCTTTGATGACTTCGACAGGGACCTCAACGGTCTCGATGATGGTTTCTGGTGTTGGCTGGGCGCAGCCGCCAAGCACAAAGCTGGCGATCAATAGCGCGGGTAGGACATAACGAAAGTGTTTCATCTCTTATTCTCCTCCGTTTCTATTCACAAAGATTTGTGTTGCGGAAGTTGAACTATGTTTCTCACGTTCCTGACCCTAAGTCTCCCCTCCTTTCACCCGTGCTAGGGGTGCTTTTTTCGATGCGTGATCGGTTGTGATGCGTGTGGTCTGAAAGGTACGGGACCGGTGTAGGGATTCACACAACTGTATATTGCGGCAAAGAGTTTTTTAGGTTTCTTCTTTTGTTCTCCTTTCAATCCGCGGGGACAGGCTTGCTGTTCAATGTCGAATCCCGAACGATAAGTCGGGGACGGATCAGGCTATCTAATTCGGATCCTGCCTGATTTTCAATCAGGTCGATGAGCATTGCGCTCACCTGGCGTCCGATTTCGTATACAGGCTGATAGACGGTTGTGAGCGCGGGGTGAGCGTGTTCGCCGGCCACGGTCCCATCGAAGCCGGCGATGGCGAGATCCTTGCCGACGATCAGACCGCCTTCTTGGGCGGCGCGGATCGCACCCAGCGCGGTGAGGTCATTCACGCCGATGATGGCAGTCGGGGATGGTGAGCGTTCGATTAATATTTTTGCTGCCTCATATCCTCCCGCGCGCGTGAGGTCACCTTCAAAGACCAGGTCGGGATCATAGGCAATATGTGCTTCTTCCAGCCCTATCTGGTAGCCTTCGAGGCGATCGCCAACAAAAGTGAGTTCTTCAGAAGCCCCAATGAAGGCGATCCTTCGATGCCCCTGGTCAAGGAGGTGTTTCACGAGATCTTTCACCCCAGAGCACCCATCCACGCCAATATGCGGTGATGTTTCAAGTGTTTTACTGCGGCCGAAGGAGGTGAAGGGAAAATTCTCTTTGGTGAGGTAGCTGATGCGCCAGTCATCCACACGCGTTCGAATCAGGATGAAGCCATCCACGCGGCGTGAGTTGGTCCATAAATGATAAGCGCGTTCTTCAGCCTCGCCTGGCGGGGCGACGGAAACGAGTAGGTCATAGGACCTGCGGCTGGTTTCATCGCCGATTCCGGCTATGAATTCGCTGAAGAAGGGATCTGAGAAACGTGACCCTGTGGTTGGAAAAATCAAACCGATGGTTTCGGTGCGTTGACGGCGCAGCTGCCTCGCCGCGTGCTGGGGGACGTAGCCCATTTCGTCCGCAGTCTCGATGACGAGGTCACGGGTTGCAGAAGCCACATCATCATACCCGGCCAGCGCACGAGAGACGGTCGTGACTGAAAGATCAAGCTTCTTAGCGACGTCGCGTATCCTGACTGGCAATGCCCGGGTATCCTTGTTGAGAATACGAAGAATTCCTCCCATCCAAAACGATTTGGATAGTACATATACAGTACCCCAGTAAGGTATGCTTTGTCAAGTCAGGTTTTAGCCAAATTTATGAAGGTCGTCAGTCAACCAATCGGTTAGGCGGCAAGATAATAAATATGGAGGGAAGAGCTCTGGAATGGAGGCGCACCCTCAGTGCGATCTTAAGAGGTAGCTTTATTGCATCAAGCGTCAGGAAAGAGAGCATGACGGCATCGCTGCTGGGAGGACGGATATCCTCAACGGGATGCGGCGCGGCGATAGCGTGATCGATTTGTGGATGGGGAACCAGAGGAGACTACCCGCGCGAAACGGGTTATGGGCTAAGACGCAGATGCTGATGCTTTAATCAGTCGTCTCGATAATCCGGAGCCGAGGAGGGCCAGACCATCTATGGGCATGTAGTGGCCGGAGGCAGCGTCGAAGAGAACGCTCGCTTTGGCAGGAAATTCGTCGTCCCCGGGCCACAGGGTTGCGGCGAGCCGGATCCTCGGCAGGGGATGAAAGAAGTAGGCGTGGGGAGCCAGAGCGGGGAGGAACTGACCACCGATGGCTTTGGCTGCGAGAGCAAAGGTTTCGGGTGTATCTCCAAATACCTTCGCGATTTGGTTCCCGCTGTACCCCTGAAAAGCCTGGTGGTAGAAGCCGCCATCGGGCAGCTCCCGGAACCCGATCCAGCGATCGGCCAGGGGTGAACCATCCGCCGTATGGAGATAGTAGAGCAGCATGGCGGTGTCGAAGGTCGAACATGTGGGTCCTTCGGGAGGGCTAAAGGCTTCAAGCGCAGGCCAGGAAAGAGCGACACTCTGACCCCAATAGGTCAGCAGGATGGCGTCTCCCTCAACGCTCCCGTCAGAATGGGCAGCTACGTTAAAAGGGTCACGAGTGCGCAGTTCTTGGCGCAGCTCGTCAAGCCGGCGGACCATACTTTCTTGCCAGGCTTCCTGCGCCTTGGCGATGATCTCCTCACCGTGTGTTTCCTTCCCGCCAGCCTTCTCTGTCAATCCAGTCATTTCTTACTCCACCTGTACATTCTCGATGTATGTCCGAATTGCCGGTACTGCCGTGAGTCGTTCGTGGAAAAAGTTATTCACCAGGTTGATCACCTCGGCGCGCGCGGTCGCAACATGTGCTTTCCAGCGATCATCTATGTTCTCCTCATCCAATGCGCCCCTCAGGCGCAGGAGGTAGCGGACGATCTCGGCTTCCTCGTCGCCCTCAAGCGATTGGACGACGGTCAGGATGAGACCATCGGTTTGCCTCAGCACGACATCATGTGGAATACTGCCAGGATCCTTCATCACATCGTCGATGGTGCGGATAAGTGACCAGACCTGATACAGCGCGGTTGTGGGTTCGTCAAACAGCTCGCGAACGTAGGCAGCCTCTTCATAACGACCGGTGAGGCGAAAAATATTGTACATTCGTTTCGCTGCCTTCCCGTAGTTTGGTTGTTGTCCGAGATATTTATTCACTTCCTTTTCGAGTTGACGGACATAGTCATCGAGCGCATCACCCGAGACGTGTTTAGCTAATTTTGAAAAGAGAGGGATTGATTCTGCTTGAAGATAGACCTCCTGAAAATATGGATCGAGGTAACCGTCAAGAGGTGTAATGGCGCCGTCCGGGGCTTCCCAGGTCACATCGAGCATATTGCTGGCATTGGAGAGCTGCCCGCGGAGAGGGTCAGCGATCACCCAGTCCAATTTACACCAGCCTTGATGCTGTGCCACTTCGTCCCAGCCAATCGTAACCGCTGCGCCATCTGGGGTCTGGGCATTAAAAGCCTTCGCTTCGATCTCCTCCACGCGCCAGGAAATAGGAGTGCCGGCGCGGTGGAGGTTCCCATCTCTCACCGTGTCAAATGTGTATTCTCCAAACTTCACCTCGATTAATTGATACGTTGGACCAGAGGATGTGGCGAGCGCTTTATCCCGGATGAGGTCGGCCAGGATGGCGCAGGCTTGCTCGCGCGTATCGGTCTTAATATTGACCCGCTCGAAGTAGTCGCTATCCCCGGGAAAGGTCTGGATCTTGGATTGAGCCGCTGAACCAGAAAGCGCCAGGGCGGTTTCTACAATGCCTGGCTGGTCTTCGAACTCAACCAGCTTCCCAATCCCGCGGAAGTATTCCAGCTCCTCTGGACTGAAATCGAGCATGGATACGGTATGACCGAAGATTCCCGTGCGGGAATCAACGACAACGTCGCTGCTCGTCTTGGCGGCGATGATTGCAGTCAACCATTGGAGTGCCTTTTCCTCATCCATCTCAACGCCCAGGCGCTTGGCGGATGCCAAGATGCGCTTAAGGTCGATTTCCGGTCTAGTTTTCTTCTCACTCATCCTTGCCTCCGAAATCGAGATATTCAAGTTCTATGTTAGTGAAGATCGAGATTCTTCGTCGCGGAGCTCGTCCTGAGCTTGTCGAAGGGCTCCTCAGAATGACTGTATCCCGGCTTGGTCAGGTTGACTTGCCGTTAGCATTTGTACGTTCATTTCTTTAAATCGAGAATCTTGCGGAATATCATCGCCTGGTCGAGCGCATCTTGGAATGCATGGTGCTCCAGGTGGGTGGGCAACCCTAATTGCTGGGAGATCGCATTATGGCTCGTTTCTTCCCATCCTACACCTGTTGCGCCCATATAGAGCGCCTTGATATCCAGCGCGCAGTGCCCGAACGGATTGTGTCCCAGATACTTGTGAAAATACGCATGGATGAACATCCAGTCAAACGCGGCGTTAAAGGCGACGAACACAGGTTTCTCATCCGGCGGTGTGTTCGCGCTCAGCCAACCATCGAACTGCCGCATGGCTTCCTCCGCCGGAATCCCATCTTCAGCCAGGGTCTCGAGCGACAATCCGCTGATTTCGAGAGCCTGTGGCTCATAAGCGGGGCAATCGGGCTGCAGTTCGAGATACAAAGATCGGTCGAGATCAGAAACCACACATGCTCCGATGGATAAGAGTGCGAAATGGTTGGGGTGGGGACCCGCCGTCTCAACATCTACGGAGATATAGCAGACCGCGGATGAATTATGGGTTTTTGACATAGTCGATCAACCTACTTCGCCTGGCTTTGGCATGTGAACACCAGATAAACTACAATGCTTGCCCCGAGATTCGATCGTGCTAATGACCTGCCGCCGATCAGGTCTCCAGGTATATCGCCCCGATTTCAATTATGCCTTCTTTTTTTAAAGGACCGCGGAATTGAATCTTGAGCATGTGACGAACTTATTAATCGTCCTAATCATCGAGGTCCTTGGTTTCAGGCATGTCGCCGCGGAGACGCCTTAAAGTGTGAAAACGAGCTGTTCGGCGCTGTGCATTCCGCGCCGCGCTGCGGCGGATGACCAAACCCAGCGCAGTCAGTGATGAGCCGAGCAGCAAAGCGAGGGTGTTCGCCTGTTGAATCTGGAGGGTGAGAATGAACACCACAAGGGAGATCAGACCAATGAGGATCAATGCGGCGCCGAATCGAGAGGCCATAATCAATCTATTGAGCCCCTATCGCCTGAAGTGGGCAGATGGGGCTCTGGTATGTGTCACTCAGCGGATAATCGTGTGGATCTGCTCATGCATGTAGAGCTGCAGGTAGTAATGACCGCCGGCGTTCTTCCCGGAGGAGCCCGATCCTTTCCATCCGCCGAAGGGTTGGAACCCGGGCCAAGCGCCGGTGGTCGAGCCTTGCGGTCGATTGGCATAGGTCACTCCAGCCTCGATGTTCTCGAAGAACCAGGCGGCTTCCTCGTCCGAACCGTAGAAACCAGCGGTAAGGCCATACTGGCTGTCATTCGCCAATTTCATCGCTTGGGTGAGATTGCTCACCGGATGCATCATCGTGATTGGCAGGAACATCTCATGCTTCCAAAGTCGATGGCTGTGCGGAACGCCGGTGACGATCGTCGGTTCGCAGAAGAAACCTTTCGCAAAGGCACCTTCGGTGATGACTTTACCGCCGGTGATGAAAGTACCTGCTTTTGAGAGTTCCTTTGTGAACTTCTTAAAATCGTTGTAGACACCTTTGTTGATCACAGGACCCAGGAAGACTGTCCGATCCGTTGGATCGCCGACGGCGATTTTCCGGGTGATTTCAGCCACTCGTTCAACCAACTGCTTATAAACCGGCCGTTCAACGTAGACCCGGGAATTGGCGGAGCATTTCTGTCCCTGCAAGCCAAAGGATGACCGTACAATCCCGGCGGCAGCGCGCTCAATATCGGCGTTCTTAGAGACGATTGAGGGGTTCTTGCCGCCCATTTCGAGAATCGTCGGGCGCGGGTATTGTCCATTGGCGAATAAACGGAAGATTTTCATTCCGATGTCGAATGAGCCGGTGAAGGTGATGCCATCCACAACCGGGCTGTCGATGAGGGCCTGGCCGAGCGTTGAGCCGGGACCGGTCACGAAATTCAGAACGCCATCCGGGAGGCCAGCATCGCGGAAGCATTCGGCCAGTAAACGGACTGTCCAGGGGGTGTCTGTGGCCGGTTTCATGACTACAGTGTTGCCGGCAACAAGCGCTGCGCCGACGGGGCCGCCGGTGAGAGCTGCCGGGAAGTTGAAGGGGCTGATAACGACCCAAACCCCATAGGGGCGAAGAAGCGAAGTATTTGAAGGCTTGAACCCCTTTAAAGGGTCGGTGCCCATCTTGACTTTGAAGCCCTCGTTAGCCTCCATTTGGTCGCAAGCGTAGCGGATGAGATCCGCCGCTTCGGCGATATCGCCGAGCGCTTCCATCCGGTTTTTACCCACTTCTATGGAGATGACTGCTGCGATTTCATAAACGCGTTTATCGATCTGTTTCGCCGCCTTTCTCAATAATTGAAGGCGCGATTTCCATGATCTCCTTGACCAATCGGGGAATGCTTTGCGGGCTGCGGAGAGCGCTTGCTGGGCGTGGCTGGGGCTGCCTTTTTGGAAGGTACCGAGCAGCCAATCCTGATTGATTGGGGAACGGTCTTCGAACTTGTCCCTGGAACGCACATCCTTGCCGTTGATGAGCATGGGATGATCTTGCCCAAGATTATCCATAACTTTTTTAAGCGCCCGTTCGTACTTTTGATGCAGCAATTCTGGCGGGTTATACATCGTTGCATAGGTCAACTTAAACTCAGTGGATGGTTTGGTTGCTTTCTTACCCTTCTTCTTTGCCATGTCGGGGGACTCCTCAAGGTGTGCGGGGTGTTTATGTCGAAAGTATAGCCTGCCCATTCGCCGTCGTCAAAAGGGCGTTGTATACTGAACATGGTTCCTGCGGTCGGATAACTGGAGCGACCGTTGTGTGCAAAAGGGCAAAACCTATTGGCATGGGTAGAGGAGAGACTATACGCTGCGGGTGGGGAACATATCCCCGCAACTTGGGCTGATTTTGCCGATTCAACCGGCATTGGCGCCATCCTGCATCTCTCTGGAGGGGGACCGGAACCGTTTCTGGGTCCAACACCGCGGCGCTTCCTCTGGTTAAGGGTCGAGGATGAAAAACTGGCTGGAATGGAGGACCGCAGGTTGGCCGCGGAGTTCATACACGCCTCATTGGAAGCGGGCGAGAAGGTTCTTTTGCACAGTACTGAAGGGCGACATCGTACGCGGTGGGCATATGTGGCCTATGGCCTTTATGTGGGTCGCAAGCTTTCTCGGGTATTGCGGGAGGCGGCAGAAAAACCCTGGCTCGCGCCCTATCACACGGATCGTGACCTGTGGAGAGCCTTTCAGGAACACTCGAAGGCTGTGCGATTAAATTGAAGGTTAATAGTTCGGGGTAGACCCGAGGGGAAGGGAATGACATGCTTTTCACTGACGCTGTCTTTGTGGGAATCGACCCAACGGGGGGCAAACAGCCCATCCAATATGCGGCACTTGACCGCGATCTACACCTGATCGCATTGGATCAGGGAGACCTCGAGTCTGTGTTGGCGTTTGTGGCGTCGTTGGAGTCGGCTGTGGTTGCTGTCGATGCGCCGCAGGGACCGAGCCGAGGTTTAATGGCTCAAGCGGAACTTCGCCGGCGATATAACTTGCGCCTGGAGGGGAAGACCTGGACGAAGTGGCGGGTTTGTGAATATGAACTACGCAGGCGTAATATTCGCCTGTACAACACACCGGAGAAAGAAGAAGACGCCAAGGCTTGGGTTCGAACCGGTTTTGAAATCTTCCGTCGGCTTGAGAAAATCGGCTTCAGGAAGAATATTCTCGACGAAAAATCCGACCGGCGAGAGATTATAGAAGCGCGTGCGCATTCCGGGTTCACAATTCTGCTGGAGAGACGACCTTTCCTGAAGCGAACGCTAGAGGGGAGGCTGCAGCGGCAGCTCGTTCTCTATCTCGAGGGTCTCGATATTGTCAACCCCATGTACGCGTTAGAAGAAATCACCCGCCACAATCTACTCAGTGGTCACCTGCCGCTTGAGCGACTTCATTCCTATGAAGCGCTTGATGCGATGATGGCGGCCTATACGGCATACCTTGCTGGTCTCCACGCAGAGCGGGTCAGTCAAGTCGGTGAACGGGAGGAGGGGTTAATCACGCTTCCCGCGAGTGAATTAAAGGACTTCTATCAGTAATTCGAACAGCTGACTAATCCCGGGTTGGTAATAAGTTGAGGATGTTGTCGTCCTGTAACTGTACGGCCAAAATGAGTCGACCGATCTTGTAAGATGCAGAGAAGGTAGAAATAACTACAAAAAATCCAGCTGATTAATAAGCGGTCCCCTGAGTGTTGAACATCACTGGAACCTGTCGGTGGGACTGAGCGTCTGACGTTTATATGCGCCCCGAGGAGTGAGGGTGTATGGCCGCAGCAGGGAAATCCTCTATGAGGGGGTGGTGTAGTTTCCACCTTCCGGGGGTGAGCCTGCGCGGGCGGAGTAAATCGAGGATTGAACAATTATTCAGCAGGCAGCCAGGAGATCTGGCTGTCGTTTTTGTTTAGCCTCTAAAAACAGGATGACTGGTCACGGCAAATGATTGTTTGAAACGGAGTCAAACCATGGCACAGGAGCATGACGCCTGGATCGAGGGCACCAGCGGTGAACTGGTTGGCCGCGAGTTCAAACTAATCGAAGAGGAAACGATTGTAGGGCGCAGTAAGGAATCGAAGATACAGATTCTGGACCCCGGAGCCTCGCGCGAACATGCCGTGATTCGCTTCTCATCGGGAGGCTGCGTGATCGAAGATCTCGGCAGCACGCGAGGCACTTATGTAAATGGTGAGGTTATCCAATCCGCTGAGCTCAAGGATGGCGATACGATCACTATCGGCGATACAAGTTTCCGCTTTCATTACGAACCCGACATAGAATCTGCGCCTACGGTAATGGCTGAGGAGGACGCCATCGCCACGATGATAGCGCCGTCCGAGATGATGGTTGCGGAGCAGGGCGAATCGCGGTGCGCGCAATGTGGTGCAGCGCTGCGAGCAGAAGAAAAATTTTGTGGAGAGTGCGGCACGCCGCGATCAGGCGATATGAAACCGCGTGTTGAAGACGATGTGCCACCGGCACCAGAGCCGACACGCCAAGCAAGCGCAATGCCCGAGGAGCCCCCTCCAGCAGTAACACCACCAGGTCCGCCGCCAACACCTCCATCACCGGCACCCACAAGCCCGACATCTGGGGGAATTCACTGGAAGTGGATCGCCATCGTGGGCGGAGGATTTGTGGTCCTGGCGATTGCGATCGCGGCAACGGCCATCGCTTTAGGTTTTTTCAGCGAAGAAGAACCAGAGAGCATCGCTGCCATTCCCGACCCTACAGAAGCCCAATCCACATCGATCATAGATACGACGGAATTGATTGTTCCTACAGCGATTTTTACCCCGCTCATCCCACCGACGCTTACCCCGACGGTTGAGGTTGTCGAGCTTCCCTCCCCACAGCCGACAGAAGCTCCCGCTCCACTGGGAGTCACCCTTGGCGGCGCGAGTCAAATCGCCTTCGTTTCCAACCGCGGGGGGCGACCGCAGATCTACTTGATCAACGTCGACGGCAGCGAAGAACACCAACTCACGGATCTCGCCGCGGGGGCTTGCCAACCTGCCTGGTCACCAGATGGGATGATGCTGGCGTATACGTCCCCGTGTAACGCCAATCGCGACGAATACTCGGGATCTTCGGTTTTCGTCATGAATGTGGATGCGCAGGATGTCCCTTCCGAACCAAGTCTGCTTGTAGCCACTCTGGGAAGTGGGGACTACGACCCGGACTGGTCGTATGACGGTCTTCGACTGGCCTTCACCTCCTGGCGCACCGGACGTCCGCAAATCTTCACGATCGGCGTCGATGGAAAGGGCTTGCGGAATGTCAACGATGACCTGGCTTTCAACTGGTCTCCGAGCTGGGCGCCAGACGGTTCTCAGATCGCCATCCTAAGCGGGCGAGGGGGGCTGGAAGAGATCTGGCTTGTCCCCGACGATGGTGGCGAGGAGAAAAGATATACGCACAGCGATGGCCAGGATATTGCTCGACCCGATTGGTCTCCCGATGGCGGCACGATTCTCTTTGAGAAAGTGATCGACAATCTTCCCCGTCTGGTTGCTATATCCGTCGCCGACGGAGGGGTGCGCGAGACCCAGGTTTGTCAGGAGGGGCGGCTCTCGTTCCAACCGATGAGTGAGCCGGCCTGGTCACCGGATGGCCAATGGATTGCTTTCGAGGCCTGGCCGGACGGCGCAAATCACAACATCGCCATCCTACGCGCGAGCTGCACAGACTATCAGGAAGTGTCAACCGACCCGGCGCTGGATTTTGACGCAGCATGGCGGCCTGAGCAATAGACTGTACCTTGATAAGGATCATGTGACCGCATTTGGAATCGGTCAAATTACCGTGAAATAGATGGAGGAGGCGAGACATGCAATGTGAACGTTGTGGGGCAGATATCGCTGAAGAAAGTAGTTTTTGTGGGCAATGCGGCGCGCCGAAACCCGCTCAGGCGACCGTGCGCGACGCGGTTCCGGAGGCACAACCCGTCCAAGAAACCCCAGAGGAACCGGCGGTTATCGAGACCCCAGCTCAACCGGCTGGGACAGCGGGGAGAAGTACAGGCCGCACCTGTCTGTGGATCGGGTTGGGGTGTGCGGGCTTTATTGTGATCATTCTCTGTGCGGGTTTGGCAATAGCGTTTCCGCTGGTGAATTCTATACTGGATGGTGTTGATCTCACGGAAATTGAAGCGCTGGCAACGGCAATGTTTGAATTTTCCGAGCTAGAGGATCTCGAACAAGAACTGCTCGAACCAGCGACCACACCAGAACCAACCGAAGCTCCAGAGCCGGATGTGTGCTTCAATATATTGTGCTTCTCCTACCCAGAGGGTGAGGATTACGGCGCGGTCCCATCCGTTCTCCCAGCCGAACTCGAGATGGAGTGGTTTGCGGTCCCGGAGCATGTTGATTTCACCTTCTATGATTACCCGCTCAGCGATACCTTTCATAATGCACATATAGCGATCTACCCAGTAGCGGAATTCCTTGAGGTGAACCCAGTTGCGGAGGAGACGGTAGCAGAGTTGGAGGCATTCCTCGGGCTGAAGCCAAAGGATCCCGATAAGGTACCCTTGGTGCTGCCGGTCTTCAACGCCGCGCAGATGATCACCGTGCAGGTGGAATATCTCACATTTGAAGACGGATCCGGCGTGCGCTTCGTGAGCCAATACGGGCAGGCTTCATGGCCGATTAATAACAGCGATCTCTTCTACGCGTATCAAGGATTCACGGACGATGGGTTGTATCTGATCTCGGCGATCTTGCCGGTTTCACATCCTAGTCTGCCAGCAGATGGCGATACCTTCATAGGCGATGAGTACGACGCCTTTATAAACGCCTTTGAGGCCTATCTCTTGGATGTCGAAAGTCAGTTGGCGCTTGAGAGTCCCACGAGCTTCTTCCCTCAGCTTACAGACTTGGATGCGATGATGGAGTCGATGCAAATCGAGAGTCCCTGATCGAATTCTTTGAGTTCAATGCCAATCGAATGGTTTTCCCGATCGGGAATTATATATACTGCCCCAGCAGTTTGCTGGGGGGCAGTGTTAGGACAGATGATGTCACGAAAAACGGCTGCACAAGAAGTGCAGCCGTTTTGGTCTAACAGGGAGGGTCAGATTTAGACAGACTCAGGCGCCCGTTCTCGCGGCCTAAGCCTGACCCATATATAAGTTAGGCGAATAGGCCTACGAACCACTCCAAAAGCCAGTAGACAACCCCAATGGCGATGGCGGAAATCGCTGCCCCGCCGAACCCGCTTACCTCGAGGCCCGGCATAACTTTCGCTGAGAGCATTAGGACAACGGCGGCGACGATCAGGTATACGATCGCGCCGAAAAACCCGCCGGCAAATGCGATGCCGAAAAGACCTAGGAACCACATCACAAGGGCTCCCACAACCGAAATTGCGAGCGCGGAGACCATGGCGTTGACGAGACCGCCGACTTTGAGGCCGACGTTGACTTTATCAACGATCAACAAGACCACGGCTGACACAAAAAGTGCGAACAAAAAGCTAATAAAATCCATTACTCTCTCCTTTAGAAGGTTGTTAGATGTTAATTGCCATCCCGGGTAGGGCGCCATATTCTTGGGAGGGTCCATTATTGCATATAGAACAACCCCAATTAAGGGAAAAGGATACGCTTATTCCACTCGCCGGAAATGCGCACGTCGCGTGGATGCTCCCTTCATTTATATTGAGTTCTCCTGTTCCATAACTACACCTGCGGAGACCTACAATTAAATGGAAACTGTGCGCCTGCGCAGCCTCCAGAGACCCGTTCGAAGGACTTGCGGCGTGCGGTTGGTGGAGTTGCTCAAGCGCAGCGCGAGGACCTATATATTGTAGAATGAAGAAATCTACACGTTCGTGTTGCTTAGGTAGCAAACGGAGGAATTTCGATTATGCCCCACCATCAAGGACCTCATGACCGCATTTTCTATGAGACCCATCGTCCGCGAGAGGAAGAATCTGTTTCTATAACGTTTCTCCATGGACTCGGGTCCTGTGGTGAAGATTGGATTCTGCAGTTACCGGTCGTCGTTGGAGATTACGATGTGCTTACCGTGGATCTGCCCGGTCATGGGCGGTCATCAATACGGCCAACTTGGCCGCGCATTTCTTACTTCGCCGATGATGTTGCGGATTTGATTCGAACGTTAGGGTGTGGACCGACACATGTGGTTGGGCTTTCGCTTGGTGGGGCGGTGGCAATGCAGTTGGCGCTCGACTACCCGGAAGCTGTCCGCTCGCTGACGTTGGTGAATACGTTTGCGAAGCTGCATTCGGGCTCAAGCGGGTTTTTCCGGAAGCTGGTAAGGATTGCTTATGTGGCGCTGGGGCAGATGGACCAGGTGGGGCAGTGGGTTGCGGCCGGGATTTTCCCCGAGCCGGATCAAGAGCTTCTGCGCCAGGCTGCAGCCGAACGCATCGCCTCGAACCCGCGCGGCGCATACTTGCGGGCGATATGGGCAGCCACTCGTTTCGACATCCGCGATCGTCTAAATGAAATCAACGCCCCGACGCTTGTCGTCGCCGGGGAATTTGATCAGACCGTATCGATGGATGCTAAAAAGGAACTAGCGGGCAACATCCCCGGCGCTCAGTTGGTCGTAATTCCCGATTCCGGCCATGCCACACCACTCGACGCGGTCGAGGAATTCAACCGAACGCTGCTTGAATTTCTGTCGAAATTGGATGGTGGGTAGAAAGGGGCAGCATAGACCTGCGAATTACTCCCCGAGTTCGTTTTCGATGATCTGGATAAAAACATCAAGCGGCTGTGCCCCGACCATCGGGATCCCATTAATGAAGAAAGTCGGTGTGCCGGTGATTCCGAGACCTGAAGCGTAGCGCGCATCCGCCTCAACTTCTTCGCCGTAGCGTTCCTCGTCCACACAGGCTAGCAAATCATCGACGTCCAGATCGAGCTTCTCGGCGTAGGCCGCGTACGCGTCGGTATTTAAATTCGCGTACTCACCTGAGAAAAGTAGATTGTGGAACTCCCAGTAAGCGCCTTGTTCGTTGGCGCATTCCGCCGCGAGTGCGGCTTCGAAGCCGCCGACGACCGGAAAGTCGCGGTACACAAAGTGAATCTGGTCCGGGTACGTTGCCATAAGGTCACTAAACGTCTCTTGGTGGAACACGCCGCAATAAGGGCAGCGGAAATCGCTGAACTCGACGATCGTAATCGGCGCGTCCTTCGGACCGAGCGATGGGTCGTCGTCCGTGCTGATTTCAAAGCGCGTGGGTTCTTCGAGGGCTTCCGGAGTAGTGTCTGCAACGATTGCCACAGGAGCAGCCGGGTCGGCTGGTGGGACAGAGTCGCGACCCCAAAACAGATACCCGGCGGCTAGACCGGTAACAAAAGTAACCGGCAGCAGGGCGATGTAGAAGGAGCGGCGCGTAAACTTGATCGTCTCCGTGACATCAACTTCTTTTTGGTCTTCAAGCTGGATGTTTTTATCTTCTGTAGACATGCGGCGGATTATAGCATAACAGACCTAATTTATCCTGCTTGACACTGCGGGTGCAACGGTATACATTGGAGCAGACCGACTGGTCAGTCTAGGATGGATTCGCAAACCGATCTCAAACAAGAACGGCGAAAACAGATACTCGATGCGGCGGAGAAAGTTTTCACCCAGCGCGGGTTTAATAAGGCGCGCATGGATGACATCGTCGCCGAGTCCGGCCTCTCGAAAGGCGCGCTGTACTGGTATTACAAGAGCAAGGACGAAATTATCCTCGCCTTGATGGATCGTTTCTTTGCAGGAGAGATGCAGGCAGAGGACGAACTTATTTCCACTGACGGAGATGCGAGGCAGCAGTTGGAGGTCTTCTTCGAGGCGGCTTTTAAAGATGTCAGGCGATTTGAAGAGCGCATGTCGCTCGGCTACGAGTTCTTCTCGTTAGCGGCCCGCACAGAAGAAGTTCGAGATGCCATCCGCGGATATTACCGGCGCTACCAGGCCACCCTCTCACAAATCATCCAGCTAGGGATCGACTCCGGTGAGTTTAGTTCCATCGATCCAGACGACGCGGCAACAGCCGCCATCAGTATCGTGGAAGGGATGGCACTCTTGTGGTTTCTAGACCCTGAGATTCTGGATTGGGATCGCATCGGCGATCTGCCCACGCGGATTTTCTTGCAGGGCATAATGAAAAGGGAGCTTTAGATGGCCACGGTCTTTATGAAGTGGCTTGAGAGGCGTCCAGCCGATTATGACCGCGGCATCCGCCTGCTCACGCTCGGCCGTCTCGAAGCGATGCAGCATCTGATCGTGGAAGAACTTGTTGAACAAGGGATGCGAGTTCTTGAGGTTGGCTGCGGGACCGGCGCCCTGACGGCGGCGATGGCGAAGGCTGGAGCGAACGTGTCGGCGATCGACATCAGTCCCGGGATGCTTGCAGAAGCTTCTAGACGAATCAAGAAGGAAGATGTAGAGGAGCACGTCGATCTCCAGCGCATGGATGCGGTCATGATCGATGAGCTTTTTGAACCGCACTCGTTCGATCTGATCGTCAGCAGCCTGGCGCTCAGCGAGATGAGCGAACGGGGGCGGCGTTACCTTCTGAAATCGGTTCGAAAACTACTCACTCCCGACGGGAAACTTGCCGTGCTCGACGAGGTGAGACCGACTTCGGGGGGATCCCGGCTTCTCTTTACTCTCGTGCGCGCGCCGTTGCAGCTCCTCACATGGCTGCTCACCCGCACTACAACCCACCCTCTGACGAACTTTGAGGGAGTCTTAACCAATTCTGGTTTCGACTGGGACCTGCTCTCGACTGAGATGGCAGGCAGCTTGCGCCTCTACCTGGCCACGCCCGTGGAACAGGATGAGTCCGATCGCAAACCGGAAATGTTTCGCGGTCGTTTGAACGGCGCGCGGACTCTACGGACGGTTCTGATCGATCTGTGGGCATCCCTTTTCCGGATCCTCCCACCGTATCCGCAGGTGAAACCCGGTGTCTATGCGGTTGGGGAGCCCGGTCGAGATTCGCCCTTGCTCGTCACCGGAAACTTTGAACTCACCGTGCGCCGATTGGTTCGCGCGATCGAGGGGGAACTCGACGCCTGGATCCTGGTGGTGGATTCGGGCGGCATTAACGTATGGTGCGCCGCTGGAGGAGGTTTCCTCACGGCGGATAAGATTATCGGTGCGCTGCATATCAGCGGGTTGAGCGAGGTTCTCCATCACCACGCGTTAATCCTCCCACAGCTATGCGCTAACGGAGTCGAGGGCTGGCGTATCCGCGAGCAGACCGGGTGGGGCGTCCACTGGGGGCCCGCGCGGGCGGTTGACATCCCCGAATATCTCGCCCGCGGTCGGAAAAAATCCGATGCTATGCGCTGGGTGACATTCCCGCTGCGTGATCGGCTGGAGATGACGGCGGTTACGTTGGGTTTTTACGCTCTGTTGATCTTGATCCCGATCGCGATTTTCTGGCGCAGTATATTTTGGCCGACGCTCATCGCCATGGCCGCTCTATCGGCGTTCTATGCCGTAACCCTACCCTGGCTGCCGGGGCGGGACGGCCTGGCAAAGAGTCTGCCGCTGGCGCTGATCGCCCTTGTGGGAATGCTCGTGTATTCAACAATCTGGGATCCGGCATCCATCGATGTTCTGTTTGCGCGTGCTATTGGCATCACGGCGCTTTCCGTTTTCATTGCCGCAGAGCTGCAGGGAATGTCTCCGCTGATGCGCGGTGAACAGGCGAACTGGGGCTGGGAAGCGGTCATCGGGGGTTTTCTCGGCTTAACTTATTGGCTGGTCCCGAATCTTATGGGCTGGAGGTAGTAAGTGTCTGAAGGGCCAAATTTGGGATCTCTGCTGGCAGAGCATTGGCACTTAGCTCGCAAGCTCCGGAGCCTGGAAATCCATTTCGCTCCCGAGCGCTGCAAGGGTCTCTGGCAGTGTTACGAGGTGTGTCCGGTGGGTTGTTGGACGCCCGATTATGATGTTCGTTGTGTAGTTTTTCGTCATGGGGAACGATGCATTGCCTGCGGCGCCTGCGTTCTGCAATGCCCCGAGAGAGCCATCGAATTGAGGTGAGACATGATTGAGAAAGTGGCTGACCGAAAACCGCCGGGTGGATTACTTCGTGCCTTCGCTCGAGCGCCTATAGGATTCTATCGGCTGGGGCTCGGCTGGCTGTTCGGCGGGCGATTTCTCATGCTCACACACATTGGGCGTGTGACCGGTAAACAACGGAATGTCGTCCTCGAAGTGGTCCGGAGGGACGTAGAAAACGATTGTTTTTACCTCGCTTCAGGCTGGGGTGAGAAATCCGATTGGCTGCTTAATATCGGGAAGGACCACAACGTGAATGTGCGCTTTAAACGCAGGTCTTTTGCTGCTGTTGCCGAGCGGCTATCGGTGGATGATGCAGAACTCGAGATGCTCGATTACGGGCGGCGGCATCCGGCAGCATTGATGCAGCTCGCCCGCGTCATGGGATATCGGATAGAGCCCACTGAAGTGGACTATCGAGAGCTTGGGCGATGCGTTCCTATGATCCGCTTACGGGCTGTCTCTGCAGGACAAAATGAGTGAGGTAATTATTCGGATCGAACTAAAACTTGCTTATCAAGCATCGATCTTGTTTACCCTCAAAAGGAGGCGTTGAAATGGAAATCTTGCTTGTGGTGGCGGCAATGGTCGTGGTAGGTCTGCTCATCGGCGCGCTCGCCGGTGTGATCTGGAAGGGTAACCGCCCGATAGGCGTGCGCGGGGATTATATCGCCGCAGTAATCGCTGCAGTTGTGACCGGCTTGCTCGACTGGTATGTGATTCCCGCGATGGGTTTCAGCGATACCTTGAAGTACATCGGCATTTTGACAGAACCCCCATTGGTTGCGCTAGCAGTCCTATGGGTGATTCGCAAAGCGAAGAATTGATCCCAACGGTGAACTCAAACCAGCAGGTAATCATCGAGACTCAGGGCTTGACCCGCGAGTTTGGCGATACGGTAGCGGTTGATTCGCTGGATCTATCGATTCGGCGAGGGGAGCTCTTCGGTCTCGTGGGACCCGATGGCGCAGGGAAAACGACGACACTGCGTCTTCTAACAGGCTTGCTCAAGATCACCTCAGGGAGTGGAAGCCTGGCAGGGTTCGACCTGGCCACGCAGCCGGAGGAGATCAAACGCCATATCGGTTACATGGCCCAGGAGTTCAGCCTGTACAGCGAGCTCACCGTTCTTGAGAACCTGCGTTTTTTCTCCGAGCTTTTCGACGTTTCTGCGGAAGATTTTTCCCTGCGCAGTGAGCACTTGTTGGAATTCGCGTCTCTGTCCCCTTTTAGAAATCGAAGAGCGGACCACCTCTCGGGTGGTATGCAGAAAAAGCTGGCGCTGGCGTGTACGCTGATCCACGAACCCGAGATTCTCATTCTTGATGAGCCGACAACTGGCGTCGATCCGATCTCGCGGCGTGAGTTCTGGGATATCCTCGCGGAACTTTATGACAATAGGACGACTGTAATCATCAGCACACCCTACATGGATGAAGCCGACCGCTGCTCACGGGTGGGCTTGATGTATGAAGGGCGCATGGTAGTGTGCGACACTCCGGAAGCGATTAGAGGTCAATTAGAGGGGGAAGTCGTCCATGTCCGGCCTGATGACTGGCAGGCCGCGCGAGTCGTGTTGGGGGAGTTGCCCGGCATTCTCGAAACGCAATCCTATGGAGAATCGATCCATTTACTGGTTGACTCGGCCGAGAGGAGAATCCCAGAAATTGAGCAAGCTCTGAAGGGAAAAGGAGTAGGTATCAAGGAAATCCGCCCGGCCCCAGCGCGTATGGAAGAAGCCTTTATCTCCTTGATCCGCGGGCTAGCGGCGCATGAAGACACCCCGGAGAAAACATAAGATGTATCCCAGGCATGTTTTCGCTGTTGTCCGTAAGGAGATCCAGCACATCCTGCGTGACCGCTCGACCTTTGTGTTGGTCCTGCTTGCCCCCACCGCGCTGATGCTGCTGATGGCTTATGCGTTAACGGTGGACATTCAGCACGTTCCAATCGCTGTACTGGACTATGACCGCAGTTCGACTTCTCGTGAGTTCGTTCAGCAAATCACGGCGGGTGATGATCTCGATCTCTATGCCCAAGTGAGTTCGATGGAGGAGATTGAGGCGCTTCTGATGCGCGGTGAGATCAAGGTTGCCCTGGTTCTGGCACCTGGTTTCGCGCGTGATATTCGCTCCCTGCGCGGCATGCCGCTGCAGATCATCATCGATGGCACTGAACCACAGAGTGGCGCCTTTGCAGTAGAACACGTCGGATGGCGTGCGGAGGAATTCCTGAACCAGGCGCTCTCGGCTCAAATGGGCGCATTGGGGGTACCTCAGGGGATATCGCAGCCGATCGACTTGCGGGTTCGTGCCTGGTACAACCCCAGCTTAAAGCCCCGTGTCGATATGATCCCGGGGTTGATATCGATGGTGCTGGGATTCCCAGCCTTGTCCGTTGCCCTGACCCTCGCCCATGAGCGCGAACATGGCACGCTTGAGCAGTTGATGGCCACACCGATCACGCGCGCTGAACTGCTGCTAGGGAAGATGATCCCGTACGTGCTTGTGGGGTTGGTGAACGTGATCCTCATACCGCTCTTGGCGATGCTCTTGTTCAGGATACCCTTCAACGGAAACTTTATCGTTTTCTTCCTGCTCTCAGCGGTCTTTTTGTTCGCGATCTTGGGCATGGGCCTCATCATCGGCGTGTTCATGAAAACCCAGCCTGCCGCTTTGGCTCTCTCTTTCCTATTAATCTTCTTTCCCGGATTCTTCATGACGGGGATCTTCTTTCCGATCGCCTCGATGCCTGAGGTGATGCGGTTGGAGGCGCTGGCGCTGCCGGGTACGCACTACGCGATTATCACCCGGGGCGTCTTCCTGACAGGCGTGGGCTTGGACGTGCTCTGGCCTTACGGTGTAATGCTGGCTGGTCTTGGAGTCATCTTTTTGGCCATCGCCGGTCTGTTCTTCCGGAAGAGGTTGGGGTAATCATGATGACCACGTGGCGGAAGATATGGTCCTTATCGCTTAAGGAGTTCATACATCTACGCTCCGATTGGTGGCTGCCGGTCTTCATGCTCTTTGGCGGAGCGCTTGAGCTCCTGCTCGTCGGTTGGGCAACTTCCCGCCCAATCTCCAATCTGCCCCTTATGGTCTTAGATCACGACCGTAGCGCCGCCAGTCGTACGTTCGTTGTCAGCCTGGAGAACACCGGAATCTTCAACATGGAAGCGGAGGTGTACGACGTCGCCGTTATTGAAGACGCGCTCAGGCTGGGCGAGATCAACGCCGCAGTAATCATCCCCCCGGATTTCTCGAGCGAATTGAGTTCACCCGCGGGACGTCCAATCGTGGCGGTTTTGTTAAACGGCGCGGAGAGCATTCCAGCGACGGCCGCTTTGCGCGCCATCGAGGGGGTCACGCGCGATATGGGGGACCAGATACTCGTCCAACGACTCGGGTTACAAACGGAGGAATTCGAGGGGTTCATCCCCAGCCTACGTGTGTGGTTCAACGAATCGTTAAGTGAAGCGCTATACACCATACCGGCCGAACTGGGGTTGATGTTGGAATTCACCGTGCTTCTTTTTGCTGCGCTTTCCTTTACCAGGGAACGAGAACTCGGCACGCTGGAACACTTGCTCGTCATGCCTTTCTCAACCCTCGAGCTCGTCATTGGCAAATCCATCCCCGTGGTTTTGGTGGGCTTTATCGATTTCATCCTTATGCTCGGTCTCACACATTGGGCGTTTGGCGTTCCTGTGCGCGGCTCACTCGCGTTATTGCTTGTATTGGCACTTGTGTATATTTTGGTCGAATTAAGCAAGGGTTTGATGATCTCGGTTATAGCCAAGACGCAGCACCAGGCTTTCCTGCTGGTCCTGATGGTGGGCATGGCCGATTTTATGTTTACGGGCTACGCGGCGCCGGTCGAATCGATGCCGCAGGTGATACAGTGGGTGGCAAATTTCATTCCGGCGCACCACTTTCTGGAGATCGTGCGCGGGATTTTATTGAAAGGGACGGGCATGGAAGTCCTTTGGCCGCATGTGCTGGCCTTGACCGTTCTGGGATTATTCATCGGCGGCTTTTCGATGCGCTTTGTCCGCCGGTCTTTAAGTTAGGCGAGAATAGATAACATGATAGCTGAAAGATCCACGATTGTTACCGAGAACTTAGTCAAACGCTTCGGTGAGTTCACAGCGGTAGACGAGGTCAGCTTCACTGTCCATCCGGGCGAGATCTTCGGCTTTCTAGGACCCAATGGTTCCGGCAAAACGACGACGATACGCATGATGCTCGGTTTACTGACTCCCACGAGTGGAAATGTTGAGGTCCTGGGTGTGCCCGTACTTGAGCAGCCCGAGGCGATTCGCAGCCGCGTAGGCTACATGTCGCAGCGCTTCAGTCTGTATAACGACCTGACGGTCCTGCAAAACCTTCGTTTCTACGGCACGGCTTATGGTCTGAACAACAAGGATTTGGACCAGCAGATCGACCGGGCTCTGCAGATGGCCGGACTCGAGGGTAGGGAAAATGTACGCACGCACGAGCTGTCCGGTGGGTGGCGCCAGCGCTTAGCGTTAGGCGCAGCCATCCTGCACGAACCGGAGGTGCTTTTCCTGGACGAGCCCACGGCCGGTGTAGATCCGCTTTCGAGACGGGATTTCTGGGAACTGCTTTATCAGCTTGTCGCCGATGGCGTGACGGTCTTCGTTACGACTCATTACATGGATGAAGCCGAACACTGTCATCGATTAGCGCTTCTACAAAGGGGACAGATCATCGCCAGCGGCTCGCCGGACGAAATGCGAAATCAAGGTATGCACGGCCAGGTGCTCGAGATTGTGTCCTCTGACAGCGCAAGGGCTGTGAAGGTTTTACGCGCTGCAAAAATGGAGGGGCGGCTGCCTCTCGAATCGGTGGAGCTTTATGGATCGCTCGTGCATGTCATCGCCGAGGGAGT
The DNA here is from genome assembly GCA_004376465.1 of Anaerolineales bacterium. GTDB lineage: Bacteria > Chloroflexota > Anaerolineae > Anaerolineales > E44-bin32 > E44-bin32. Next base: position 27,572 of record SOJU01000102.1, read on the forward strand.
CGAATCGCTGCAGGATGCGCTCGCCCTGGAGCTTGAGCGGTCAGAAATTGAATCGGGACGGATGGCAGTAATCGAGCCATCTCTGGAGGATGTGTTCATCGCCTATATGCGCGATTGAGCGCCGACGAGATGGGCAGACGCTCGCCTATAAAGGTTGTCGGAGGTTGAGATGAGAATTTTGAAAAAAAGCTTGGCGCTTACATTCATGGTCTTCATTGTGTTGACCGCAGGTGCCTGCGATGCAATTAATAGTGAAAGCGGAAACCAGTTATCTGCATCCGGCATCGTGGAGGCGCGGGAGATTGCCATCGCCTCCGAGTTGGGCGGCAGGGTGATGTCTATCCACGTCGAGGAGGGGGATTCGGTCGGTGAAGATGAAGTGCTTCTGATCCTGGATGATTCCATGCTGCTGGTGCAGCGTGATCAGGCAGTTGCAGCGGTAGAGTCGGCTCAGGCAGCACTCGAATCTGCTCAGGCGGGGGAGGTTTCAGCCTCAGCCATCCTCGAAGCAGCGCATGCGCAAGTTGAGATGGCAATGATCCAGGTAGAGATGGAGCTAGCAAGAGCACGCGCCGAATACTGGTCGGAGAGGGTTGGCGGATGGTCGGGAACACAGCCTGACTTGTTTAACTTACCGGAGTGGTATTTCGAAAAAGGGGAGGAGATTACTGCCGCCCATTTGGTAATGGAAAGTGCGGAGCAGAGTTTAACGAAGGAGCGCAGCCAACTCCAGGAAATGCTTGAGGAGGTCGGTGGGAAAGCGTTGCTGGAGGCTGAGGATCAGCTGGCAGAGGCTAGAGCAGAGTTCCAAATTGCAGATGAGCTCTGGAAGCGTTTGGCAACCGGAGATGAAGGACAAGATATCCGCGACAGAATTCGAGAAATCCATGACCAGGCGATAGACGATCTTAATGACGCACAAGATGCTTTTGATGATTTGCTTACGAAAGAAGAAGCGGAAGACTTGCTCGAGGCGCGCTCAAATCTTACGGTTGCCCAGGAACATTATCAGGTCGCGCAGGAGTACTATCAGAGTCTTCTCAAGGGCGAGTACGATCTCCGAGTTCAGGCCGCGCAGCTAGCACTGGTCCAGGCTGAAGCCGGGGCTGCTCAGGGCGAGGCTGCGCTCACGCAGACGATGAGTCTAATCCAGTCCGCTGAACACGCCGTTAATCAGGCGAAGGCGATGCTCGCGTTGGTCGAGATCCAACTTGAGAAAATGACGATCCGGGCACCTGAATCCGGAGTGGTCCTGACCCGGAGTGTAGAGAGTGGGGAAGTGCTTGCGCCCGGGTTAGCGGCGCTCACCATAGGTGATTTGGACGAACTGTATATTACTGTATATGTGCCCGAGGATCGTTACGGGGAGATTCAGCTCGGTGATAAAGCACAGGTTTCCGTAGACTCGTTCCCTGATGAGACATTTGACGCGATTGTGGTCCGCATCGCCGATCGAGCTGAATTCACGCCGCGCAATGTTCAAACTGAGGAAGATCGCCGGACGACAGTGTATGCTGTGGAGTTGATGGTCGAGAAGTCGCTCGGGAAATTAAAACCCGGTATGCCGGCGGATGTGGTGTTCGAGTTGGCCGATTGAAAGTGCAGAATCCGCTGTAGAGGGATTGACCCGCATGCCAAGTTACGAGGAATGTGCGCGTGAAATTGAGTTTCATTCATTTCTAAAGTATGATGACCGATAGGGTTACATGCAGCTGCATTGTTGAGCAATTAAATACTTTGCCGAGCCCGTGAAGACGCTTATTGATCGAGTAGCATTAAATCTGTCGGCTTTTACACCTGACCGAATTGCGAGGGAGAACGATGTCTGATCAATCGGACCAAGAGAAGGTTGAGAAAGGTTTTGAAATGGATGAGAAGACGGAGGAGAAGCAGCACGAGAAAATGGATGAGAAGACCTGGGAGGAGAAGCACCGCAGCGATCCTCTCAGCAGGGTGGTATGGGCGGGGATATTGATTTGGGCAGGTCTTGTCCTTCTGGCCAACAACCTCGGCATCCTGAGAGATGTACCTCTCCTGGGGGGGATGAGCGCCTGGTCGCTCGCTTTCGCCGGAGCTGGGTTGATCATTCTCGTGGAAGTGTTGATCCGATTAGTCATCCCGGAATACAGCGGACCCGTTATCGGCAGCCTCATCATCGCGCTGGTCTTTCTCGGGATCGGGCTGGATGACCTGGTCGGTTGGTCCATCGTCTGGCCGGCCATCGTGATTGGCGTCGGTGTGGTTATCTTGTTCCGCGCTCTTTTCCGTAAGGGTTAAGGCCGAAGCCAGAATAAGGCTGAATTACAAGCGACCGAGGTTGAACGTTTTAAACTCGTTCCACCAATAGCGCAGCGGGGTCCACCAGCGTTCACGACCGATGCAGCGGAAGTACGGTGGCTCCAAGGCAAGAATGAGATCGCCGATGCGATAGCGGGGGAGAATCGGCGTTGAGACAACTAAACTTCCCATCTCACCCGGGGACATTTCGTGCAGCATCTTAATCCCACTTCGAGTCGATACCTCAAAGAAGAATAAATCGTAGTTGGGCACCCAGGCGCGCTTCTCATCGCGCTGCTGCCCGAACATCCCCTCCGTCGTTCCATAGATCTCACGAATGACCACCGGACTGTAAAGAGCGGTGAGTGATGCTTTGTAAGTGGTGTTGATCCCGGGGACGCTTCCCAGGGTCATGATTTGCGGTTTCCAAACATCCTTTGGGTAGAACCCATGTTTGCGTTTTGTGTATCGACCGAAGAGCACAATCGTCGGTGCCACACCGCCCACTAGAGTGACGTTCTCAGCTTTACATTTCTGATAGGCCAATTCGAATCGGGCATCCCAGTCGCGCTGAGTCTTCCCCCCGCCGAGGGCGTCGATTTCCTCCTGGGAGGGAACGGAACGAATGGGCGTGCGCTGGGAGACGAATTTGGTATAGATGCCTGAACTGTACCCGTACTCGACTTCGCGGTCCCCGACGCGAACGACGCCAACGTTTGAAGGGAAATTGAGGTTGAGATTCACGCCGTTGAAGAGGTCGAACCTCTCGTTTGTGAGCACGTAATTCATCATGGCTCTTCCGGCGCTCACCCGCATCTGGAGGTCGGTGGGGGTCATGGGGATGAATTTTGACTCGCCGGCGGTTGTGCCGCGTGTGATGGCCCAGCCAACCGGTTCCTCGGGGAGAAGCACATCGACCTCACCGGCCATGACGCCTTCGATCATCGGTTTGAAATCTTCATAGGTTGCGATGGGAAAAGCACCACGGTAGGCCTCGATGGTTTGGGCGCTTTCCGCGTTGTGCTTCTGGCCGTACCCGGTTTTGGCGTAATCCCGCAGAAGACGCTGTAGGACGGCTTTCTGGGCGCTGGCGGGGTCGGCGATGGAATCGTGCCACGGTTGAAGCATGGCATGGAGCATAGCTTTTGGATCTTGGTTTTGCATTGGCAATCTCCGATGAAGATATGGTCCCGCAAGTTTATACCGTTATTGAGAATTCGGACACGCCAGGGCATGGCTGAGAAGTGCATTCCCGAGATACCCCTACCGTGATTGCTTGAATAAGAAGGTAGGCGTGTTCTGGATAACAGCTTTCCTCAAGATGGCGCAGGGACAATCAAGCCGTTCATGAGGGGGTGATCGAAGAGTCCACCTGTCATTTTCGCATTCAGCCATTGCGGATTTGACCTCGGCTTTGTATAATTCCTTTGCTCTATGGGCGGTTAGCTCAGCTGGTTAGAGCGTTGCGTTGACATCGCAAAGGTCGTTGGTTCGAGTCCAATACCGCCCACTCAACAAGTCGCCCACCAATTCAGGTGGGCGTTTTTTCTTGCTTTGAGGATTTCGTCAAGTCAAGCCGATGCGAGAACCAGTCCGGGGTTGCTCGTCTTCGGATGGCTAGCTTGCGAATCTGAATCGAACTGGGGCAGCCTGCGTAGCGGTGGTTATTATCCGTAATGCTTGCACATGAACAACGCGAAGATGTTCGACCCAAGTGGAGGATGTTGCAATCCTCATGCAAGTGGAAGCCCCAAGTCATCTCAGGGTTAGATCTGTAAAAACCTGTTTGTCCTGAAACGACTGCCGGGCGCGCTCGATGAAGAAATGCATCCGATTGAAGAAGTTGACCTCGCTTACGCCCGCATCAAGGTCCATGAAGAGCAAATTCAAGCCATGAAACTTATCCACCATTCTCTTAGCTACACCCTTGGCGGTCACCTGGTTGGCAATACATCCGAAAGGCTGTAAACAAAGCACATTATTGACGCCATCTTCAATCATGGTCCCAATCTCGCCAGCAATCAACCATCCTTCCCCATATTGATGAGAGAGCGACACAATCTTTTTGGCGTTCGCAGCAATCTCCCGGATTGAATGGTGGGAGCGATGATAGCGGAACTGATTCATGACCTCCCCCGATTTATTCAAAAATGCTTTAGTATAAGGCTCTAAAACCCGCACTAACATCCATAATAGGTTCAATCGCTTTATATTCGATTTAATATGCACTCCAGGGCTCACGAACCAACCCAGGAAGAAATCCAATAACGAAGGAACGATCACTTCGTGCCCTTGTTCCATCAACCACTGGGCTACATGATTATTCGAAAAATTATTGTATTTAACATATATCTCCCCCACGATGCCGACTTTAGGCAAATCACGATCAACTGTTTCTATAGCGTTGAAATCTGACACGACATCCTCAAGCGTTTTAAGGATTGATGCTTGGGTTAGTGGCAAGGTGCCCTCGTAAAGTGGGGCAAAATGCTTGTCTGTTAGCGCAAGCGCATCGCCAGAATTCACCTCCCTGCAAGCTGTCGCATAGTACATATCTGAGATCGCGTCCGTATAAACTGCGCTCATAATTGCTTTATAGATATACTGCCTGTAGTTGAGATCGAAGCCGGGTTGTTCATACAGTTTTTTATTGGTTGTTAGTGCAACAATGGGGATGTCTTCATGCCCGGCCGAGATCAAGGCGCGTTTAAAGAGAGATGGATAACACGATGCCCGGCACTGCCCGCCTGTGGCAAACGAGCCCACAGCAATATCTGATAAATCATGCTTCCCTGATCGCAGTGCCTTAATGATGTCTCCAATGATGATAATCCCTGGATAACAGACTTCGTTGTTACAGTATTTAAGACCGATTTCAACGGATTCGGCGTCTGGAGGAGGCAGCCGTTCGATACGATAACCCAAATCCTTCAAGGGGCCAGAGACGGTTGGGTCGTTAAAATGTGAAAAGTGAACAGCAAGGATTTTTTTATCTCGGTCGCTTTCGTCATATATTTTTATCGTCTTTCGGGGAGTAATAACCCTGTCATCGCGGGCGATTTGAATGTCCATGGCTTCAACCATCGACCTGAGCCTCAATTTTGCAGATCCAGTGCTTTCAATCTCATCTATACGGACGACAGTAAGCCCTTTGCCGGAGGCAGCCAAAATGCTTTTCGCCTCATCGATGCTGATCGCATCCGGAGCACACGCAAATGAATTAAGCTGGACGACATCGATATCCTCTTGCTCGGCAGCCCAGTGAGCGGCGAAGAGGTATCTATTTATATATTCCCATTGAGTTAACAAGTGAGTGTTAGCGAGGGATGGATCTGGTCCCACAGGCACTGCATCCTCTGTGATGATGTCCACTCCAAGGCTTGTTAGAATGTCAGGTATCTTATGGTTGATGTGCGGGTCTAAATGATACGGATGCCCCATCATCAGGACGACCGGCCGGTCTTCCGCTCTTGCCTGGTCCAGGATTTGAGAACCGAAGTGGCGAACTTTCTGCTTAAATAATTTCTGGGTAGCAAGGGCGCGCTCAAACGCTCGGTGTATTGTTCTCCGGTTTACGCCCAACCCGGCAAGGTATTGAACGCATGCTTTTCTTAAGAGCCCAACATCGCCGAAAGTGATCGTGGGTTGATCCAAGGGAATGCCATACTTTTCTTCTGGATCAATCGCGCTTCGTACGACATCGGCATAACCAGAGACAATCGGGCAGTTGTAATGATTGGCGGCATCAGAAAACTCTTTATTCTCGTAGAAAACCATCGGCAGGAAGATGCGATCCACGTCAGCCTCGATGAGATCAAAGATGTGACCGTGGACGAGTTTAGCCGGGAAGCAGATGTTGTCCGACATCACAGTCCCGGCGCCTTTCTCATAAAGGTCATTGCTGGAGGGGTTTGAGAGGTGTACCTTTAGCCCGCATTCGATGAAGAGTGTGTTCCAGAAGGGAAAATTCTCAAACATATTGAGCGCCCTGGGAATACCGATCGTAAGGAGCGGCACGCCTTTAGGGTTGTTTTCGCGATTAAAAAGAAGTTGGTATTTAAACTCGGGCAGACTGATTCCTTGGCGCTTCTTTTCACCCTGGTTCGTATAGATGCGTTCGCAGCGATTCCCGGTATAAAAGATATTCTGGTTTTGGAAAATCAGCTTGGTCACTGTGCACTGGTTTTCACACCCACTGCAGTGAATCAGCCGTTTCTGATAATCGACGGCAGCCTCGATGTTTGTAAACTCCCAGCAGGAGTTCGAAGAAGATCCGTTGTTCTTATAGCCATCCCGGGCCGTCAGGGAGGCTCCATAGGCGCCCATAAGTTCTGCAATATCGGGGAAGAGAACCGGCTTACCAAGCAAATTTTCCATTGCTCTGTGGACCGCCGGATTGAGAAATGTGCCTCCCTGAACGACGATATGATCGCCTAAGACGGACGTATCGGTGATCTTGAGGACTTTATGGAGTGCATTCTTGATGACAGAATAAGCCAATCCGGCGGAGATATCATCCACTTTCGCAGCTTCTCGCAGAGCCTGCTTCACTCTCGAGTTCATAAAAACAGTGCAACGCGAACCCATATCGCATGGATTCTTCGCAGCGCAAGCCATTCGTGAAAACTCGGAAACGCCGTATTCCATTGAGCTGGCAAAAGCTTCGATAAAAGTCCCACATCCAGAGGAGCATGCTTCATTGATCTCAATATTCTGTATTTGTCCGTCGCGGACGAATATAGCTTTCATATCCTGCCCGCCAATATCGAGGATAAAAGACACCTCCGCATCGAAGGCTTTTGCTCCCCGGAAATGTGCAAGTGTCTCCACCATACCCCGATCAAAGCCAAAAGCCGTCCTGATTAGATCTTCACCATAGCCAGTGACCATGGTTTTGACGATTCTTGGGGATTGATCCACCTCAGAAAATAATTCTCGAAGTTGGGTTAGCCCTATCTGCGTCGCCTTGATTGAATTCCCTTTGTTGTTGGCATAGTAATCAAAGATCACCCGACCTACATCATCAATGAGAACAATTTTGGTTGTCGTCGATCCGGAATCAACGCCTAAGAAGCAATCGCTTCCTTGAACCTGGTGGATATCTGCACGCGGAGTCCTTCGCCGCGTCCGGGTTTCTTCCCAGCGTTCCAGTTGAGACGCATCATTGAAAAGCGGCTCGAGCCTCCTCTGCCCCTGTCGAGATCGGCCGTTTGATTGGTTTAACTGTTCAATTAGCCCCGTCAGGTAAAACCCTCTCTCATCAGTCTTATCTGCAAGAGCCGCTCCAATCGCAGGGAGCAATTCCGATCTCTCCACCTCCAGAACGCAATCCGGGGTTAACTGGAGCACCTTCATAAAAGCGGTTTTTAGTGCAGGAAGAAAAGTAAGCGGACCCCCACTAAATATAAATAGCGGGTCCGGCGTGTGCCCACGGGAAAGTGTAGCCAGAGTCTGGTAAACAAGGGCGTGAAACACAGAGGCGGCGATATCCTCAAGCGGAATTTCACGGCTCAACAGGTTCTGCACATCGGTTTTTGCGAAAACTCCGCAACGAGAAGCCATCGGGTATAGAGTCGTGTGCTGTTCAGCGAGGTGATTTAATTCAAGCACCGATATATGTAAAAGCGACCCCATCTCATCGATAAATGCCCCGGTACCGCCAGCGCAAGCCCCATTCATGCGAATGTCCGGAATCCCATCGCTTCCGAAAAAGATCATTTTTGCATCTTCGCCCCCGATATCAATTAACGTCTTGACCTCAGGGTAAAGTTGCTTTACGACCTCTGCGGAAGCGACCACTTCCTGGATAAAGGGGAGTTTATATTGCTCGGTAATTCCCATCCCTGCCGAGCCGGTGACGAGGAGGTTTACCTGAATATCTCCAAGAACCTTGCGCGCTTCCTCGAGGATATTGAGCAAGGTTTTGTCGATCTTTGCTTTATGGCGCTGATAGGCAGAGAAGCGAAGATCGTCGTTTTGGCCAAGAATGGCGACCTTGGCTGTTGTTGAACCGATATCAATCCCCATACGCAAAGGAACTCGGGTCACTTGACTGGCCTCCACCGGTCATCGGCTTACGTAATGATACCCTTTTTTATTCTATATCCAAATATCGCGAGTATGGATGCTATGCTGCAATAATTATATCTTTATCACCATTTTTTAAAATAAAAAGCTCGGGCCCATAGAAAAGGTAACGTCCAGGGGATGCACAATGTGACGGTTTGCGACATGATGAAGGAAAGAATTTATTTTGCAACTTTCTTGTTTTCAGAACTCTTGAGGATTCCAAACAGGTGTATAAGATGCCAGGTCTTGCTTGATCTACGATAGGCGTAATTCAAGCGATAGTTCAAATGGAGAGATCGCCAAATTCGGATTGGTTAATTCCTATCCGGTTCTGGCAGTACATCCACTGTAAAGTAACCAGGGTTTAAACACAAAAAACCGCCCCCGATTTTATCTTGGAGACGGTTTCTCACTATAGTGTTAGATTGTTGTCCCTATTCAATCGCGCCTGTTTCGATTCTCAGGTTGTAGATTTCTTCCAGCCTGTATATATCCTGCATAAGATCGAAGAACCCGTGCCAGTGGGCCCAATCTGGCCCACCCATCAAGGCGCCTTGACGGGCACGGCGACCTTCGTGGTGCCATAGGTAGTAGTAGGTGATCTGGAATTCATCTTTCCAGGGGTTGTCTTTAAGCAAACCCAGTTCTGCTAACTCAGCACGCATTGCCTCAGCGGGTGCAAAATAGGCTTCGTTGTAGAGCCGAACCGCATTGTCGCCGCTCTCTAAGAATCCTTCGTAGAGTGTCGATGAATGGCATTCGCTGCAGACCGCTTCCATTAACTCGCGGCCGGCTTCACCATCACCGTAGTACATATCCATCACGTCAGCTTCAGTGCGGACTTTAGATTCTTTTGCCCAAAGATTCCAATAGAGACGTTCTGTTACATTGTGCGTGACCTCAAGGTCGCCGATACCGCTCATGTGACAGGTCGCGCAAGTGGGCGCGCGGTAATCACCAGGTTCCCACTCGCCGGGAGCGCGATCCCAAATCCAATCTTCACCTTCTGCAGCGTAGATCTGTCCATGTTTACTGTTTTCATAAATTTCAATATCTGGATGATCGGGTCCCAAGTGGCAACTTGCACAAGCCTCAGGCTTGCGAGCCTCGGCAATATCAAAGCTATGACGAGTGTGGCAGACTGCGCAGTTACCTACGTCGCCATCGGGGTAAATGTTGCCGATACCTGAAGAGGGGTAAGTCTCCGCACCGGGGTGTCCACTTTCGTCAACCACAAACTCGACCCCGTGACACTGGAAACAGCCGGTTTCATTGGAAGAACCGCTGAATTCTGGGTGGTTCTGGCCCTCATGAACGTGAATCAATGTTTGCATCGAGTCCTTAGCGATGACCTGAAGGCCGGCGCGGTAATGTCCACTGGCGTAGAACTGAGTAACTTGATCCTCATGACATTCGCTACACACAGAGGGTGGAACCAGCATAGATACGGTCACCGTTAAATCTTCGTGACCTTCAACATTTTCCAAGGCCATGGGCGAATCGGCATCTACCTCGTGACAGTCAATACAGCTGACAGCTTCATCGGCATGCGCGCTGCCGTCCCAGTCTGCGGCAATGCCGGTGGTTTCTGTTGCATGGCATTCAACGCATCCCTTGGCTTCCTCGGAAAGGTCCGCAGTTGAGAGTGTATCTTCCTCAGGAGGAAGAGCAGATTGCCCGCTGCAAGAAGCTAATGCAAAACCAACCACAATAGAGGCAGGGATGAGCACGAACCGCATAAAATCTTTCATTATTCACCTCTCTCAATACAGTGTTGTAGACCGATAATCATCTAGCCGTCGGATCGATATTTGTTTTGAAGCAGGTATTTATTGAGATTCGAATGTCCAACTTCCTCATGGCAGTTTACACATTTGGAATCGGTCACACCTTCGAAATAGTTGTTGTGAACTTTTTTATCCTGCGTGGCTGCTTCCAGGTTGCGATGACAGGTGAGGCAACCAGAATCGTAAACATATTCCTCGTTCTTAAGACGTAATGCTTGCCAGTCATGGGTAGAAGTATCTGTAGTAAGCGTTACCCAAGTGTCATGTGTGCCCGATTTAGCTTTACCAATAAAGTGGGTGAATACATTTTCATGGGAGACATGGCAATCCGTGCAGGCGGCCATAATTCCCCGCGGATTGTTGCCGCCATGGATGGAGGCTCGATAGGATGCGACCATTGGCTCCATCGAGTGACATATGCTACAAAAATCAGCGCGCGATGAAATCTCAATACCCGTTTCAAGAGCCATCCAGGAGACGACGATAAGGACGAATAAGGATGCAGGGATACCTAGCCAGTAGAGGGCTTTTTTCCTTTTTTCCATTTTCACCTCGACTTTCGCCATCGGTCTTGAAGACATCCGCCGGGGGGCATGCTGCCGTTAGAAATTCCAGCGTCTCGACCGCTCACCATCGTTAGAATTTCACGACGCATCCCCGGTCGCGAGAGGTTGGGCATCTACCCGTTTATCATTCATGTTTTGAAAAATAAGCGATATACATTTTAGGGATTGTACCTATTTACACAAATGAGCAGATCCATCAAACCGATTTTGCTTTTATCTGGAAGGGAATCTTTTTCCAATATTACCCATCATCTCTGCATCGGCTCAATAACTTTTTAAAACGATATTATTGACAATCGATAGCGTCCAGTTATAATGAAGTCCAACAGAATACCCTAAACGCAAGGACCGGGACGAGTAGTCGGAATCAGATCTGACAGGGAATGGGGACCTTGGATTGAGAGTCCCCACCAGAAATGAGCCAGCGAATACCACCCGCGAGCGGAAACCGGAAAGGCCAATAATCGGCCGAGTATGGCGAACGGAGCAGCACCGTTAGCAGCTGTCAGAGATGACCCTAGCAGGGTCAATCTGGGTGGAACCGTGTGAGTTTATGCTCCCGCCCCAGAGGGTGGGGGCGTTTTGTATTAAGAGTGGAAGGTTGAAGGAGGTTTGAGATGGCAAAAGGTAGGAAGGCACATTATGAGGAATCGGAGTTGTACCGCATCCGTCACTCCACGGCACACATCATGGCCCAGGCCGTGATGGAGATGTTCCCGGGAGAGGCGAAGATCGCCATTGGCCCCCCGATTGAGGACGGCTTTTACTATGACTTCGATCTGCCGCGCCCGCTAACCCCGGAGGATCTCGAGAGCGTCGAAGCGAGGATGTTGGAAATCATCGCCGGCGATTTCGAATTCCAGCGTGAGGTTTTGTCCGCAGAAGAAGCTCAAGAACGGTTCACCGATCAACCGTATAAAATCGAACTCATCGAAGGTCTTGATGCCGGAGGGATGGATGAATACGGTGAGCCGATCGAAGAGAAGCCGGAGATATCCATCTATACGCATGATATCTTCACGGACCTCTGCCGCGGACCACATGTAGAGAGCACCAAAAAAATTAATCCAAAAGCCGTCAAGCTGCTCAATGTCGCCGGTGCCTACTGGCGCGGAGATGAGAAACGTCCCATGCTGCAGCGCATCTATGGCACGGCGTGGGCGTCAGCAGACGAGCTTGACCAGTACCTCTGGCGGCTGGAAGAGGCGAAGAAGCGCGATCACCGCCGCTTGGGTAAGGAACTCGATCTCTACAGCGTGAGCGATGCGGTTGGTCCAGGATTGATCCTGTGGCATCCGAAGGGTGGCATGGTGCGCAAACTCGCCGAAGACTTCGCCCACGAAGAACACGAACGGGGAGGGTATGAGTTCGTTTACTCACCCCATATCGGAAAAGCACAACTATGGGAGACGAGCGGTCATCTCGACTGGTATAAAGACGGGATGTACGCACCGCTGGATATTGAAGGGCAGCAGTATTACCTGAAACCGATGAATTGCCCCTTCCACGTCCAAATCTACAAGAGTCACACGCGCTCGTATCGTGATCTTCCTCTGCGCTACGCCGAGTGGGGGACAGTGTATCGCTACGAGCGGAGCGGCGTTCTTCATGGCCTGCTGCGTGTCCGCGGTTTCACTCAGGATGACGCGCACCTTTTCTGCCGGCCGGACCAGATGCCGGAGGAGATCGACCGAGTTCTCGATTTCAGTCTGAATATCCTACGCGCTTTCGGCTTTGAGAATTTTCAGGCTTATCTCTCTACGCGGAATCCTGAAAAGGCAGCGGGGAAACCAGAAGATTGGGAAGCACCAACCGAGGCGCTTCGCAATTCACTCGAACGCGTCGGGGTCCCCTATGAGATCGATGAGGGTGAAGCCGTTTTCTACGGTCCGAAGATCGATTTAAAGTTGAACGACGCTCTCGGACGGGAATGGCAGCTGACTACGATCCAGTTCGACTTCATTCTCCCTGACCGTTTTGATATGGCTTACATTGGCGAGGATGGCCAGGAACATCGACCCTATATGATCCATCGCGCCTTATTCGGTTCCATGGAACGATTCATGGGGGTGTTGATTGAACACTTCGCTGGGGCATTCCCCACATGGCTGGCGCCGATCCAGGCGACTTTGATCCCGATCGCGGACCGGCACGTTGAGTACGCCGAAAAGGTAGGAGCTCAATTACGGGAGGCCGGTGTGCGAGTTGATGTTGATCAACGCAGCGAGCGGATGAATGCCAAGATCCGCGATGCTCAGCTCCAGAAGATCCCCTATATGCTTGTCGTCGGGGATCGTGAAGCGGAAGCCGAGCAGGTTGCCGTGCGGATGCGTTCAGGAGAGGACCTGGGGGCATTGTCGATTGAAGCCTTCCTCGAGCGATTGACTGCCGAGGTCCTGGAACATAAGTAGATCTGGCAAACCTACGAGCGTAAGTGGATCGGTGGGCGATTCCATCGATCCACTTCTTTAATCGGGCGCATCTTACCGGCATCGTCACTCTGGGATGCTGGGGGCAGTGACATCTGCGCGTTTGCTGGTTATAATTCTAGACCTAAGGTGTCCAATTATGGCGAAATTGCGTCTGGAAAT
>SOJU01000162.1 GCA_004376465.1 Anaerolineales bacterium
AAGCGAGTTACTTTGCCTCCCACGAAATAACCCACTTCCCTCAAATCGAATCCCTCATCAATCATTTGAAATGAATCTTAGGGTGGTGAAATCCATCCTCCCTGAAATCGGAATTGAGTAAATCCTTGCGTTCTCACCAATTCCGGTGAGAGCGCAAGAAAATATGCCCCAACGAATTGAATCCAGGGAATTAATAATCCGTATGTTGTATTATAGAAATGGTAGGGAGCGGTATTTATTGGCATGATTCGATTTAACTACAATAGTTTTTAACTACCTTCCCCGAAAGTTATTATCCTTTCCATTGAGCTAATAAACGAATCCGGATCTCTTCTTTCATGGGGTGGATCTCCGCTGGCAGGTTGGTGCTGAGCAGTGGAATCTTGGGCTGCTGGAACAAGCCTGTTGCGATCACCACGTTATCAGCTTCGAAATCCTCTTCGTCGGTGCTCACCAGGTAGCCAGCCTCAATGGGTTCGACCGATATCACCCGGATACCAGATCGAATCGGCAGATCGAATCGCTCGACGTATTTTTCAAAGTAAGTTACGACTTCGTCTCGAGCCGAGAAGCCGTCCGGGTCATCGCCCTGGTACTCCGCTCCCGGGAGCCGGGTCATCCAATTGGGTGTGATCAGCGTAAATGAGTCCCATCGATTACGCCAGGACTCCGCGACATGATCCGCCTGTTCCAGGATCATGTGGTCGCGACCTTGTTGTGTTAGGTAATAGCTCGTCGAGAGCCCTCCTTGGCCTCTGCCGACGATGATTGTGTTTACCTGCTCAGTCATGCGTTTTACCTCCACTGATTGATAAAACCGGCAATTTACTCGCTTGGGTCATCCGTGCCCGAACGTGTGATAGGTCCGCTCGGGCTGTCAACCCAATCCTAGCCCCGCTCCTTGAGAACGAAGCGCTCGAGAGGCCGCTCAAGGTTGATCACTGTAATCGACGAGAGCGTTGCGTTCTTTTACCTCAGCCCAAAAGTGGCATGATGGATTTAGTATTTTTGCATTATGGATATAACGCACCACCAGCTCATAGGTGCAAAACGAAGGCGGTAATACCCTTGTCACGTCCTTTTATCGCCAAATCCCGTCTTTCCATGCCTTGAGTATCCATATTGGCAGCTGCAATCGTATCTTCGCTAACCATGATTTCTCCAGTAGCAGCCATGGAGGTCATGCGGGCAGCTGTATTAGGGACATCACCCAGGGCAGCAACTTCCATGAGCCCGTTCGGTTGCCCGACGGACCCGACAAACGTCTCCCCGGTGTGGACCCCGATACCAACGGGAATCCAGGGCTCTTTTCCAACTCCATGTCCGGTGACCTTCAGCAGTTCTTTCGCGGCATCGAGCGCCCTGCGGGTGTAATCTTCCCCCGCGACTCCTCTGGAGAACATGGCTGAGACCTGATCACCGGCCAGTTTCCCAATCATGGCGTCGGCATGGCTGAGAACCTTGGTGCTCTCGACATAAAAGCGATTGATCAGGTTGCCGTATTCTTTCTGCCCAATACGTTCAGCCATCGTGGTTGAGCCGCGAACATCCACAAAAAGTATCGTGATCGGGACTTCGGCGCCGCCCTGAAATTTATTCGCAAAGTCATCGCAGAAGTTGCAATAATGGGGGTTAAATTGCGACGGAGAGACTTGTAATACCTTTCTCACCAGGGTGCCGCTTGCTCCATCCAGGGGGGCAAAGCAGAATTTGCAGCGATGATCGGCGGGCAAGAACTTGAAGAATCGCTGCTGTCGCCGTTTGCTTTTAGGAGGACCTTCCTGGGTCCAGCTTCGCCAAAACTCTTCAACCATCGTTTCATGTGCTAAGTCGTTGTCGGTCATAATGATCCTTTGTTGTTCTGAATAGGTCTCAACTTGCGGAATAGTTGATAGGGATGTAGGAAGAAGTCCATTTCCTTAGCGTTTCGCGACGGTTCGAAAACCGGCGAATAAATTGTTCCGGTCAGGCGTGTAGAAATTCCGAAATGAATTGCGTATCACATGCGGACGTGTTGCCCAGCATCCACCCCGCAGCACTTTTTGCTGGCCGAAAGACGGTTCAGAATAGGTATCGTAGGGATCGATCACATAACCAGGGTATGGCTCAAAGGTGCTCGCCGTCCATTCCCAGACATTGCCGATCAATTGCCGCAATCCAAATGCGCTGTCCCCAGCAGGTAATGCTCGCACATCAACGATTCCACCGGCTGCGGAGTTGAGATTGGCATATTCAAGCCGGGGGTGTTGATCCCCCCAGGGATAAGTGCGTTTCTCCTCAGTGAAGCTTTGGCCATCCGCAGAAAGGGCTGCGCTGGCAGACAATTCCCATTCAGCTTCGGTGGGCAGTCTGCGGTCAGCCCATTTGCAAAACGCATTGGCCTCATACCAGTTGACATGGATCATCGGCAGAAAAGGCTCCAGTGCCATCCATCGATCAAACCAGCGCCAAAGCCAGTCACCGCCGTTGTCCATCTTCCAGTAAATGGGATGCTTCTGGTCGCTCATATTCAACCACCCCCACCCTTCGTCACTCCAAATTGAACGTTCTTGATAGCCGCCTTCATCCACAAATTTCTGGTATTCGGAGAAGGTCACCGGGGTGGCGGAAATGTGGAAGGGTTTGATCTCAACCGGGTGAGCCCACTTTTCGTTGTCGAAAATAAAGGGCAGATCCACGGTGCCGCCTAGCATGTACGTACCACCAGGAATGGCTACATCGTGCAACTCGTAATCCGGATTGATATTCAAGGCATTTATGTTTAACTTTTTGACCGAGAGTTTGGGGGCTGGATAGCCGAATGTCTGGCGGATGTGCTGCATGGTCTCGCTGTGCATTTCCTCGTGATTCAGCGCCAGGTTGTAGAAATACAATTCCTCATCTGAGGGGTCATGTGAATCCAGTCTCAGGATGACCCGCTCGAGGATGCCCGTAATATATTCAGTCGTCTGTCCGAGAGAAGGGTAGCGTAATGCCGGACGTTGATCATTAGGTACATTGAATGAATCGTATAAAGAATCTGCCCTCTCGTCGGCTGGTTCTGCTTGATCTAGGTTCTGCAGGATCCACCGGTCCTGGAACCAGCCTACATGGCCGAGTTCCCAGATTGGGGGCTCGACGATACGCATGGAAGGGCCAAGCAATTGCTCGTTTGTCAGGTCCGTTATGACTTCCAATTCGCGCCGGCGAGTATCAGCGAGGCGGTCGGAAATTTCTTGTCCAAGCTTCGTAAGGCTTGCGGTAATGGTGCGTTCCATGTGATTCTAGATTCCTATCTTGCGATCAGGTATTGAACGCTGAAATAATTCTTCGGATCGACCCATGCTTCGATGACGACAAATCCCGCCTTATAGGCCATTTCGGAGAAACCCTCCAACGTGTATTTATACGACACCTCCGTAAGGATGCTCTCCCCTTCCTTGAAATTGAACGCCTCACCAGCGATATGTGCTGTCTGTTTTGCCTGGCTGATCAGGTGCATTTCAATTCGGCCCAGCTCCTCATTGTAGAAAGCGAAGTGTTTAAATTGATCAACGTTGAAATCGGCGCTAAATTCGGTGTTAATGTGGTTAAGCATGTTTAGATTAAACGCAGCCGTTACCCCTTTGCGATCGTTGTAGGCCAGGCTTAATACCTCGGCATCTTTCTGTAAATCCGTACCGATAAGCAATCCGCCACCCGGGCCGACAAGATCCGCGATATTGCCCAGGAAATCAATTGCTTGTTTGAGGTGGAAATTTCCAATGGTTGACCCCGGGAAATATGCCAATTTGTGAAGGGCCTTTTTTCCGATGAGGGGTAACTCAAACAAGTTGTTGTAATCTGCCCAAATGGGAATGATCTCCAGCTCCGCGTAATCACGCTTCAGCCCCTGGGCAGCCACGAAAAGCTGTTCTCTGGAGATATCCACCGGTACGTAAGCAGCCAACTCCGGTAAGTGGTCCAACAGGATCCTGGCTTTGGAGCTGCTGCCGCTACCATACTCGATCAACATTGAACCAGGCCCGACCAGGTCGACCAGTTCATGCACATTTTGCTGCATGATGGCTGTCTCCGTTCGGGTCGGATAGTATTCTTGCAAGTTGCAGATGCGTTCAAATATTTGTGAGCCGCGCGCATCATAGAACAACTTAGAGGGAAGCTCTTTTTGATCTTTCTGTAATCCGTGCACGATTTGAAGTAGCGTGTTATTCGTGTCTGCCAGGGGATCAACAACGATAGTTGGATTTTTAGTTATGGTTTGGTGCATAAAGCCTCTTATCTACGGATAATCCTCGATAATACATAAGTGATAGCGATGAACATGGCCCCCGCGTTTATTAATATTGATGCCGTACACCTCTATTATATTACAAATTTGACCTAAATAGGCAGATATGGTGTAATATGTACCAGCTATTCATTCTCTTTCGTCATCGAGCGATAAAACAAAGGGGAATGAAATCATCCTCCCTCGTTGCCCGGAGAGTTGTTCTAAGGAGCAAAGTGACGAAGGTTAGGGGTTCATAAAGGAGTCCTGAAGAATGGGAAAACCTGTAATTATGTCTGTTGATGACGACCCCCAGGTATTAAAAGCGATCAACCGCGACCTGCGACAGAAGTACGGCAAAGAATATCGGATTCTCAAAGCAGGGTCTGGACAAGAGGCGTTGGATGCATTGAGCGAACTGAAAAAACGAAACGAACCGGTCGCTTTATTTGTTGCCGACCAAAGAATGCCCGAAATGAGCGGCACGGAATTCCTGACCCAGGCGCGCGGGTTTTATCCCGAGGCGCGAAAGGTATTGCTCACCGCTTATGCCGATACCGAAGCAGCGATAACAAGCATTAATACCATCGAGCTGGATCATTACCTCATGAAGCCCTGGGATCCACCAGAGGATAAACTATTCCCCATCCTGGATGACCTGTTGAGCGATTGGTGGGTGACCGCAACTCCACCCTACGATGGCATACGAGTGGCAGGCACGTTGTGGTCTGCCAGTTCTCATTATGTCAAAGATTTCTTAGCCCGTAACCGCATCCCCTATCAATGGCTGGATATCGAGACCGATTCAGAAGCGGAGAAATTGGTCGATGATCTTCAGAAAGGCGAGAAAAAACTACCCGTCGTTTTCTTCCCGGATGGAACTGTTTTATTCGATCCTGATCATCAAACTTTAGCGAAGCAGGTTGGTCTAAAAACGGAAGCCTCCGCTCCCTATTACGATCTGATTATCATTGGTGGAGGACCGGCAGGATTGGGAGCAGCGGTGTACGGCGCATCGGAAGGCTTGAAGACCCTGGTTGTCGAAAAGCAAGCCACGGGCGGGCAGGCGGGTACGAGCTCGCGGATCGAAAATTACTTAGGTTTCCCAAAGGGGATCAGCGGCGCTGAATTGGCCAAACGCGCCACCGACCAATCCATCCGTTTGGGTTGTGAAATATTGACTTCCCTGGAAGTTGTTAAGGTGGAAGTTGAGCAGCCATATAAAATCGTCACCCTCAGCGACGGCCAAGAATTGACCTGCAAAGCATTGCTCATTGCCACCGGAGTGATCTTGCGGGAGTTGGATGTCCCTGGAGTCAGCCGGTTGACCGGCGCAGGAGTCTATTACGGCGCGGCATTGACCGAAGCTGCCAATTATCAAGACCAGCATGTCTTTGTTGTTGGCGGTGCAAACTCTGCCGGGCAGGCTGCCATGTACTTTGCACGTTACTCGAGCAAAGTGACGATGTTGGTGCGCGGGAGTTCTTTGCAAAAAGGCATGTCGCAGTACCTTGTCGATCAGATCAACGCGCAAGAAAACATTGAAGTCCTCACCCATAGTGAAGTCTCAGAACTCCACGGGAAAGACCGGCTCGAACAAATCACGATGGTAAATAGCCAAACCGGGGAAAAACGCACCGTCACAGCGGCTGCTTTGTACATCTTCATCGGCGCTGTTGCGTATACGGAGGTCATTGATGGGTTGGTGAAACGCAACAGAGTCGGTTTCATCCCTACTGGCCCCGATCTCATGCTGAACGGCAAACTGCCAAAGGGATGGACGATGAAACGGACCCCCCTCCTGCTAGAAACCGATGTTCCCGGAATTTTCGCGGCCGGCGATGTACGACAGGGTGCAGTACGTCGAGTTGCATCAGCAGTGGGATATGGCGCCGTCGCGGTCAGCTTAATTCATCAGTATCTCAAGACAATATAATGACGCACGAGTTGTTGAAAAACGTTCCCCTTTTCCATGGGCTGGGTCAAGAAGATCTGGACCGGATATCTCAATCCATAGAGATTGTGACAATCTCCAAAGGAGAAGAACTTTTTCATGAGGGGAATGAGGGTGATCGTGCATATATTATTAAACAAGGTGATGTAGAGATTATCAAGGATTCGCATGGCCGGGAGGTGTTGCTGGCTGTTCAAAGTGAAGGAAGTGTAATTGGGGAGATGGCCTTGCTGGAGTCGACACCGCGGACCGCCACCGCGCGCGCCCGCTCGGATGCAACCCTCTATACTATCCAAAAGAAAGAACTCGATCGACTCATGAATTCAAGCCCATCGGCGATGCAGTCGTTGTTCCATACCATTCTCGGGCGTTTGCGAGAAAACCAGGTCAATCTAAATCATAGCGAGAAAATGGCGCAATTGGGCACGCTCACTGCCGGTGTAGCGCATGAACTAAATAACCCTGCGGCGGCAGTAAGACGAAGCGCGGACCAACTCATCGACGCCACGAATAAATTAGATGCAGCCTATGCCCATATCAGCCGATTGGGATTTGACGACCAGCAATGGCAAATCTTGAATTCGCTCGCCGAAAAAGTGCATAAAAGCGCGTATTCTCCTCCAGAAATGGATGCCCTGACCCGCACCGACATGGAAGCAGAAATAGAAAACTGGCTGGACAAACACGGAATTAGTGAGGCCTGGCAGATGGCCCCTAATCTGGTTAACCTGCAATTTAATGAAACGGAACTCGCCTCCCTGGCTGAAGAATTCCCAGCAGAGCTATTGACGTGTGTGGTTGAGTGGCTGAATGCCACATACGATGTATATAGCCTTCTGCATGAGCTTTCTCAGGGATCCATCCGGATTTCGGCAATCGTTAAATCCTTAAAATCCTATGCCTATCTGGACGAGGGACCAGTTCAATCTGTGAACATCAACGAAGGCCTGGATGATACCCTCACGATCCTGCGCAGCAAGCTAAAGTCTGGCATCAATGTGAAGCGTGAATACGCACAGGACCTGCCGGAGCTGATAGGACACGGGAGCGAGTTAAATCAGGTGTGGACTAATCTAATCGACAATGCTGCGGACGCACTCGCAGATCAGGAAGATGCCCAGGTGATCATTCGCACCCGGCAAGAAAGCGGGTGGGTGGTGGTGGAAGTTGAAGATAACGGCCCTGGAATCCCGGAAGATATCCAACCAAAGATATTTGATGCTTTTTTTACCACCAAAGAGCCCGGCAAGGGTACAGGTCTTGGGTTGAATATTAGTTACAACATCGTTGTGCAAAAACATCGTGGAGATATGAAAGTAAGCTCGATACCCGGCAAAACATGTTTTAAAGTCATGTTGCCGATAACGTTAACGAATTGAGCTGATCAGAAGCAAGGTTTGAGGAGGAAAGTCTTCCGTGCAGATCGCTTGGACGCTCATAGATTGGTAAGATGGAAGCGATTCCCTCGAAAGGCTGGAAGGGAAAGTCGGTCAGGGTAGAGCGCATACGCAAAAGATAGCAGCTTCGGGCCTATAGATCAGTACAGGCATTATTTGGAGGTGTTATGAAAAAAGATGAGACTGGGAAGGTGCGCATTGCAGCCAAAATTAATGAGATGATCGCCAGCGGCCGGTTTGATTCTCAGGTTTGTACCCACATATCTGAGATTCAAGATGTCATACCATCGGCTGACGGCTGTGAAAAATGCTTAGAACTGGGGGATTCGTGGGTTAGCCTGCGCTTGTGCCTGACCTGTGGTCACGTGGGTTGCTGCGATGATTCTAAAAATAAACACGCTTCACGCCACCATCACGAGACCCAACATCCAATGATCGTATCTTACGAGCTGGGTGAAGATTGGTTGTGGTGTTATGTTGATGATGTGTCGATAACGCCCTGAGCAGTAAAATTCTAGCTAAAAAAAACAATTCGGAGAAAACTTTGATTTCATGGTTCGTAACCGTCAAAGTTGCCTTTCGTAGTTGAATCCAGGAACCGTTTTTACAACTGAAGAATGCAGTTCCATCGTCCGTGACCAACTTTCGCTGACCACACAAAAAAGGAAATTCGAAAATTCGAGAGTCAATGGGTAAGAAAAGAATAAACATAAGGAGGAAAAATGACTCTTCCCTACACCAGAGTTCACGTTGTGATCAACCCCACTGCCGGGCAGGATGAACCGATCCTTAATGTGCTCAACGATGTTTTTCATCCGGCTGGTGTTGATTGGGACACCAGCCTGACTCACAAATCAGGCGATGCTACTCGATTAGCAGCCGAAGCTGCGGCCTCAGGGGTCGATCTTGTAGCGGCCTATGGTGGCGACGGCACTCAAATGGAAGTTGCCAACGGTCTGTTGGGCACCGGTGTACCCCAGGCGATCCTGCCGGGGGGTACAGGCAACGCCATGGCTCATGATCTTGGGATTTCACTCAATTTGAGGGAGGCGGCTGAGTTGATTGTCACCAGTCCCAAACGCCGGGCCATCGATCTGGCTAAGATGGGCGATCAAGTTTTTATGCTGCGCGCTTACGCCGGATTGAGTTCGGATAAAGCTGCCAGCCGGGAAGAAAAAGATAAATATGGCCAACTCGCTTACGTGCAGGCTGGCTTGAAATTCATACGGGAAGTGCCGCCTGCACATTTTAAAGCCACAGTGGATGGAGAAATCATCGAGGGAGATGCGTTGATTTGCTTCATCCTCAACGCCGGTTCGATTGGTGGTGTCATGGGAATAGAAATCCCAAAGGTCGGAAATGTCAACGTCAGTGATGGCTTTCTGGATTTATATGCCGTTACCAAGGGCGTGCAGCCTTTTAGAGCGATCTCCAAGCATATTTTTCACCACGACGGCTCAGATGCTGGCGTCTACCACTGGAGTGGCAAAGAAATCACCCTCGAGGTTGACCCGGTTCAGGATGTCTGGATCGATGGCGAACCAGGCGGTAAAACCCCCTTCACTGTCAGCGCCATGCCCCTAGCATTGGAAATTGTCGTCCCAGCCTAGTGTGAAGCGCGATTGCCCTGGCAAAAAATGGCGAGAAAGTCTTTATGCTGCGAACCTACATAGCATGGATACCATTAATGAAAAAGACTAGTTTTCCGGCACTTGAGCTCGCGCTGGGTGCATTTACTGCCTGCCATTAAATACGGGGATCAACTGAGTCGTCTTTCCACCTTCATGCCAGGTGTAAATCGGGTGCAACCGGTGTTGATAATCCTGGAATTAATGGAGGTTATGGACTCTTTGCCCCCCCTATATGGTGGTCGGATAGACACTGTTGATCATATATAGGGGGGGACTCTATAGGCTCTCTTCTCTGCAGATTACTCGATTAGAAATCCAGTCGGCTTAAGTGGGATATTACTATGGTTCCAAACCCGAACTCCAAATTTTATCAGAGCCCACTCACTTAAAATATTTCGATGTTTTGCCTAAGATTGATCCAAGGATGGCGATCGGAAGAAGCTCATAGAAGACAACGAAAATTGAACCGGTTAATATGAGACCCGCAGCGATCGAAACCAGGGTTGCACCGGTGTAGAGGTAGATCCCCCATCGCTTCCAATTCCACATTCCGATCCCTGAAATCAGGGTTGCCAGGGATAGTATGAAGAGGACGGGGAGCACCCACACGAGATCTCGTTCATAATCTTGTTTGAGCAGATAGTAATATAAAAGCGAGCGGCCTACACCCAAAATAATGACAAGAATGAGAAACCCTGTAAGACCACACCCGCGTTGATGATGCACGTTCTTTTGACCCTTCTTCGGTTGCTTTTCACTCATCAGATTATTTCTCCTCCAAATTTCCCATCATATTAACCCATTTTCTGCAAAACGATAGAGATGTTTGCAGGTAATCACCTCCATAGTGTTGTTTTCCTGCTAGGAAAAGAAGAACAACCTACGCCTCCGCCGAGGTATGATTAGAGGATGAATTCTTATGGGTTGGATGTTCCCACACCCAGCTCAATCCAGAGCGGGTCCGGATAAATTTAGGAGCATGGACGTGATGCAGAACGTATCCGACAAGTGTACCTGGGAGCCCGATTATTCTATGGATCTAAAACTCCCGGAGGATCTCTTGTGAAGAAGGTCATCTTCATCTCATTATTTCTCCTAACTGCCTGCGCTCCGCTAACCGGCCCTGCGCAGGGGCTGCCGAGTACATTAAGCCCTCAAAGTACAGTAGGACTTCCTCCGGCGTACACACCGACGCCGGTGTCGCCACCCACGGTTACCCCTCAACCGACTCCGCAGATCCAACTATCCGCTCAAAATCCAGGCTTATTGGCAGATCATGTCGGTGACCTCGCCCATCTCAAAGGCGCCACTCGCTATTCGATCGAGGTGGAGGTGACGTTTGATTCCGAGATGAGGACCGCTGTTCTCGATGGCTGGGCTCAGATCCAATTCAAGAATCAGCTCGATAATCCATTGCATGAGATCTATCTGATGCTCTGGCCGAACGATCCGCAGTATCAGGCTGCGATGGTCGCGGGTCCTGTATTTATCGGGGACAAGGTCATTGATCCCAAGCAGGAGCTGGATGGCCTGGCTCTGCGGATTGATCTGGCGCTGCCGCTCGAGCCGGGGGAAACGATCGATCTGGGTCTGCCGTTCCGAATCGAAGTGGAGTCGATGCGCCCTTCCGCCCCCCGCCGTTTTGGGATCACCGAGGGGGTGTTGATCGCCCCGACTTTCTATCCACTGATCCCGCGTATCGTCGATGATGAGTGGGATGTCCGCCGGGCGCCGCCGGGCGGGGATACGACAAACTCCGAGATAGCTCTCTATCAACTGCATGTGACTGCGCCCTCTTCCTTTGATCTCGTCGCCTCCGGAGTGGAGATCCTAAATGAGACCATCGGCGATCTTCAACGCCTGACGTATGTGACCGGACCAATGCGGGATGTGGCCATCGCCGTTGCCGACTTCGTCGATGAGTCCCGCAAGGTTGGCGATGTGACCGTCACAGTCTGGGTGCTGCCGGATCATGCTGACGATCTTGATACGGTGCTCGATTCAGCGACTCTGCAAATGCAGCTCCTGGGCGATCTAGTGGGTCCCTACCCCTATCCGGAGTTGGATATCGTCGACGCGCCCCATGCATTCGGCGGAATTGAATACCCGGGGTTGGTCTTTGTTGGCACATTGGGGACACACTGGGTTGTGGAGCCAACCGTCCACGAAGTCGCACATCAGTGGTTTTATGGCCTTGTCGGCAATGACCAAATTTCTGAACCCTGGCTGGATGAAGCTGCGGCGACATACGCGGAGGCGCTGTATTACGAACACGCGTTGGGATCAGGCCGCGCGACTGGATTCTTGAGCGATTTACGTGCCATCGTGCGGGATCATCCGGACCCGACGATACCGATCGGCTTGCCTGTTGGGGAATATGCATCTGATACTGACTACGCCGTGTTCGTGTATTTGAAAGGCGCGCTCTTCTTCGACGCGCTGCGGGGCGAGCTCGGCGATCGGTCCTTTGAAAAATTCCTGAAGGCGTATTACCAGCAGTATCAATATGGCTTTGCGAGCGGGAGCGATTTCCAGGATATCGCAGAAGAAACCTGTCGTTGTGATTTGCAGGACCTTTTCGACCTGTGGGTTTACGAAGGGGGCGTCATCCCTGAACTTGAGAAATAGACACTAGACGCAATTTGTCCTCCCACCAATCCATGAATTGTTGTGGCCCCGATTGTCCCTTGATGATATGACCTAACTTGGTAGGGGCACGGCATTGCTGTGCCCCTACACATCTGTTAATTTAATGGGTGAGCCCACGAATATCCTATGTTTCCCTTTTGTACCAAAAGTGAACTCTTGTGTCAGCCCGTCGTCTAACGGTGCCCTTTCCTTAGTTAATGGGCTCCTCGCTGTTTCATGTGGGTAAGTTGAACTTAGGCTGTCCAGCGATGAGCTAGGCCATGGTGATGAGATTACGGTTAGTTCGATCGCCCAAAGGGCATGCTTCGCGATCCACGTGCACGTGCTTTGGCAGCCTGTATGAGACTGTTGAAGCCCTCCAGCAATCCAATGGTGATCACGCTGTCGAACCAATTGAGGACCCCTTCCCAATGACGCTTGATGGTCTTTGCGGCCTGAATAATGGGTTCCCACCGTCCCGGTGTCCTCACGGGAAGACGACTGTGAGTGGCCCAGAAATACCAGCGCTTCAGGAAGGCTTCCCCAGCCT